>JBDTCA010000235.1:0-12166 GCA_039923815.1 Caldimonas sp.
TCGGCAACGTCGAGGACAAGGAGCGCAAGAACCACCGCAAGACGCTCGGCCTGCTGCGCGACCTGCGCGGTGCGAAATCGGTCGGCGTGATCTCGCAAGACGCCGTCACCGGCATCGTCGAGATCGCACGGCCGGTCGGCGTGGTCTGCGCCATCACGCCGTCCACGAACCCGGCGGCGACGCCGGCCAACAAGATCATCAATGCGCTGAAGGCGAGGAACGCGGTCGTCGTGGCGCCTTCGCCCAAGGGTTGGAGCACCTGCGCCAGGCTCGTCGAGTTCATCGACGAGCAACTGCGCAAGGTGGGTGCGCCTGACGGCCTGGTGCAGTTGCTGCCCTCGCCGGTGACCAAGCAGTCGACGGCCGAGCTGATGCGACTTTGCGACCTCGTCGTCGCGACCGGCTCGCAGGCCAACGTGCGTGCCGCCTACGCAAGCGGCACGCCGGCGTTCGGCGTCGGCGCCGGCAACGTCGCCGGCATCGTCGACGAGACCGCCGACGTCGAAGCCGCCGCCGATCGCATCGTGCGCTCGAAGACGTTCGACAACGCGACCAGTTGCTCGTCGGAGAACAGCCTCGTCGTCGTCGCGTCGGTGCGCGAGGCACTGCTCGCCGCCCTGAAGCAGCGTGGCGCAGTGATGCTCGAGGCGCCCCGCAAGGCCGAGCTGGCGCGCCTGATGTGGCCGGAAGGCAAGCTCTCGCCCGCCGTGATCGGGCAGAGCGCCATGGTGATCGCCGAGCGCGCTGCCAGCGCTGCCGAAGCCGCCGGCGATGCGGCCGGCCACGCTGCCTGGCGCGCGGTTGCCGAGCGTGCACCGCGCCTCCTGGTCGTCGAGGAACACGGCGTCGGCCACGACCATCCGTTCTCGGGCGAGAAGCTGTCGCCGGTGCTCGCGCTCTACACCGTGGCGAGCTTCGAGGCCGCAGCCGCGCAGGTGGCACGCATCTACGCCTTCGAGGGCGCCGGCCATTCCGTCGGCCTGCACACCGCCCGCGAGGAACGTGCCCTCGAGCTCGGACTCGACCTGCCGGTGGCCCGCGTCATCGTCAACCAGGCGCACGCCATCGCCACCGGCGGCAGCTTCGACAACGGCCTGCCCTTCTCGCTCTCGATGGGCTGCGGCACCTGGGGCCGGAACAACTTCTCCGACAACATGGCGCTGCGCCACTATCTCAACATCACCCGCATCTCGCAGCCCATCCCGGAACGCGTGCCGGCCGAGACCGAGATCTTCGGCGAGCACTTCGCGCGGTTCGGCAGGCAATGACGGCTTCGACCGTTCACGCGCTCGTCGAACGCGCCGCGAAGGCGCATCCCGAGGCCGTCTATGCGGTATCGACGGAGACGGCCGAAGCGATCACCTTCGCCGAACTGCTGCACGATTGCCGACAGGTCGGTGCCTGGTTGCGCGGCCACGGCGTCGTTGCCGGCGACACCATCTCGCTGGTCATGCCCAACAGCCTGCAGACGGTGCGCCTGCTGCTCGGCGCGATGCACGCCGGCGTCTGCGTCAACCCGGTCAACCTGCTGGCGCAGGGCGACGCCATGCGCTATGTGCTCGATCATGCCGACGGCAAGCTGGTCGTCGCGGCGCCGGAGTGGCAGGAGCGAGTGCAGGCGCTGATCGGCGGCATCGGGCGCAAGGTCGCGGTGGCCGTGGTGGCGGGCGGCGATGCGTCGGCGTTCGCTGGCTCGCCGGAGCGAGAGCCGACGCCGGCACCCGATCCCGCGTCCACGGCCCTGCTCATGTACACCTCCGGTACCACCGGCGTGCCCAAGGGCGTGATGCTTTCGCAGGCAGCGCTGGCGGCCAACGCCGCCGCCATCAGCGCCGAGCACCAGCTCACGCACGCCGACCGAGTGCTCGCCGTACTGCCGCTGTACCACATCAACGCCTTCGCGGTGACGATGCTGGCGCCGCTCGTGGCGTCGGGCAGCCTGGCGATGGCACCGCGGTTCTCGGCGGCGCAGTTCTGGCGCCAGGCTGTCGAGAGCCGCTGCACCTGGATCAATGTCGTGCCGACGATCGTCTCCTTCCTGCTCGAGGGCGAGGTGCCGCCGCGCGCTGCGCTGGCCGGCATCCGCTTCTGTCGATCGGCGTCTTCGGCGCTGCCGCCCGAGCATCACCTGGCCTTCGAGGCGAAATTCGGCGTCGGCATCGTCGAGACGATGGGCCTGACCGAAACGGTGGCACCGTCGTTCTCGAATCCGATCGAGGCGGGGTTGCGCAAGGTCGGCTCGGTGGGTCGGGCCTCGGGCGGCGAAGCGCGCATCGTCGACGCGGCGCTGCAGGCCGTGGCCGACGGCGTCACCGGCGAGCTCGCGATCCGCGGGCCGCACGTCATGAGCGGCTACTACAAGAACGGCGCGGCCACGCGCGAAGCCTTCACAGCCGACGGCTGGTTGCGCACCGGCGACCTCGGCCACCGCGACGCCGACGGCTTCTACTTCGTCACCGGCCGCATCAAGGAACTCATCATCAAGGGCGGCGAGAACATCGCGCCGCGCGAGATCGACGAGGTGCTGCTTGCCCACCCCGGCGTGCTCGAGGCCGCGGCCGTCGGCATAGCCGACGTGCACTACGGCCAGGAAATCATGGCCTGCGTCGTGCTGCGCGAAGGCGCGGTTTGCAGCGTCGACGAGCTGCTTGCGTTCTGCACCGATCGCCTCGGCCGCTACAAGACGCCCAAGGTGCTGCGCTTCGTGCCCGGCCTGCCGCGCGGGCCATCCGGCAAGGTGCAGAGGCTGAAGCTGCTCGACCTGTAGGCGGGCCCGACGCGCTTCGCGCCTAGCCCTTCAGACGGGCGACCGCTGCCCCGATCGCGGCGCGCGAGCGCGACACCGCGTTGACCTCGTCGTCGTCGGTGAGTGCCGCCGCCGAGCGTGTCGGCACCTCCGGCGCATCGGGTGGAACGGGCGCCTCCTGCCGAGAGCCGTACACGTGCGCGTAGACCCACGTGAACTCGGCGCCGAGCAGGAAGATCTGCGCCGAGTAGTACATCCAGATGAGCAGCACGGCGAGCGAGCCGGCGGCGCCGAAGGCCGATGCGAAGCTGCTGGTGCCGATGTAGAGACCGATCAGGAACTTGCCGATGGTGAACAGCAGCGCCGTGACCGAGGCGCCGATCCAGACATCGCGCCACTGCACGCGCACGCGCGGCATGATCTTGTAGATCAGCGCGAAAGTGGTCGTCACCAGCGCCAGGCTGACCAGGAAGTTCACGCCCTCGGCAAGCACGGCCCAGCCACCGAAGAAGGGTGACCACCAGCGGCCGAGCGCCGCGACGGCGGCGCTGGCGATC
Organism: Caldimonas sp.; assembly: GCA_039923815.1. Lineage (GTDB taxonomy): Bacteria > Pseudomonadota > Gammaproteobacteria > Burkholderiales > Burkholderiaceae_C > Schlegelella_A. The sequence continues at coordinate 3,304 of JBDTCA010000235.1, forward strand.
AGCGTCACGATGAGCAGGAAGCCGATGCCCAGGATCATGCCGAAGGAAAGCAGGCGCGAATGGACGAGGGTCCAGAGGCCCGAGGCCTGGCCGCGTGCCGGCGCCCGCCAGATCCGGTCGAGCGAATTCTGAAGTTCGCCGAATACCGACATCGCGCCGACCAGAAGCATGACCACGCCCACCACCGCGCCGACGATTCCCTCCGAGGGCTTGCTGACGTTCTTCAGCAGGCCTTGCACGGCGGCCGCGCCCTGCTCGCCCATGAGCTCGCGCAGCTGCCCGAAGATCTGACCCCGGGCAGCTTCCTCGCCGAAGACGAGGCCGGCGATCGAGATCACGATCAGCAACAGGGGTGCGATCGAGAACAGCGTGTAGTAGGCGAGCGCCGCGCCCATGCTCGGCGCGTAGTCGTCGACCCACGACGTCGCGGCCTGGCGAGCCAGAGGCCAGAGTTGCTGGATCTTCATTGGATGGACAGGGCAGGGTTAAAAGACATTGCGGGCGTGTTGGTGAAGGCCGAACTATGATCGCGCCCGCAGCAAATGCCGCGCCGGGCTTTCTTCGGCGCCATAACTTCAACGCTCAGGAGATTTCCCGATGAACACTCGCCGTTTCGCTCTCGCCGCCCTCGTCGCCAGTGGCGCCTTCGCCTTCGCCGGTTGTTCGATGATGAACTCGTCCTCGGCCAAGCCGATGATGATGGGCAACTCGATGACGGTGCCCCTTTCCAGCCGCAACGAAGTGCCGCCGAACGCCAGCGGCGGCTCGGGCAGCGCCAAGGTCGAGATCGACGGCAACGTGCTGAAATGGTCGGTGACCTATGCCGGCATGAGCGGTCCGGTCACGGCAGGCCACTTCCACGGGCCGGCACCTTCCGGCGCCAATGCCGGCGTCGTGGTGCCATTCGCCGGTAGCATGGCCAGCCCGATCACCGGCAGCGCGACGCTGACGGCAGCGCAGCTCGCCGACCTCAAGGCCGGCCTCTACTACATCAACCTGCACACCGCTGCGAACCCGGGCGGCGAGATCCGCGGCCAGGTCAAGTAGGCCGCGCGCTCCTGGCAGGGGCTGCTCCGGCAGCCCTTTCCTCCTCGCGCAGGCGCAGCACGCGGCGCTGCACCTTGCCGGTGGTCGTCATCGGCAGCTCGTCGATGAATTCGATCTCATTCGGGTATTCGTAGGGCGCCAGCTTGCCGCGCACATGCGCCTGCAGCTCGGCGGTGAGTTCAGGCGACGGCTCATGGCCCGCCGCGAGCACGACGAAGGCCTTGACAAGCGCGCCGCGCTCGGCGTCCGGCTTGGGCACGACCGCCGCATTGGCGACAGCCGGGTGCCTGACAAGGCAGTTCTCGATCTCGCTCGGGCCGATGCGGTAGCCGGCGACCTTGAAGACGTCGTCGCTGCGACCCTGGTACCAGAGGTAGCCGTCGTCGTCCATCACCGCGGTGTCGCCGGTGCGGCACCAGCTGTTGTCGGGCGAGCCGGTGAACTTGGCGCGGGTGGCGTCGTTGCGTTTCCAGTAGCCGAGGAAGAAGACCGGGTCGAGGTCGCCGTGGATGTCGCGGCGGTGAATCGCCACGTCGCCCGGCGTGCCGCGCGCCACTTCGCGGCCGGCGTCGTCGAGCACGGCGATGCGGTGGCCCGGGTAAGCGCGGCCCATGCTGCCCGGCCGCGCCGGCCAGTGCAGTGCGCAGTTGCCGACGATGTAGTTCACCTCGGTCTGGCCGAACATCTCGTTCGGAACGACGCCGAGCTTGTCGCGGCAGTAGTCGAAGACGGCATCACCGACCGCCTCGCCGGCGCTCATGATCGCCTCGAGCTTGAGGCGATGACGGCGGCGCGGCTCGGGCACCGTCTTCATCATCGCCTTCAGCGCCGTCGGGAACAGGAACGTGTGGGTGACGCCATGCCGCTCGAGGATCTCGAAAGCCTTCTCTGGCGTGAAGCGGCCCTGGTAGGCGACGATCTCGCGGCCGAAATAGAGCGTCGGCCAGAGCGAATCGATGAGCCCGCCAGCCCATGCCCAATCGGCCGGCGACCAGAACACCGCCGTGTTGCGGCGGCCCTCGAAGCCGAACCAGTTCTGGCTGGCGACAAACCCTGACAGGTTGCCGATGAGGGCGCGGTGCGGCAGCAGGGCGCCCTTCGGCGGCCCCGTCGTGCCGCTGGTGTAGATCAGCACGGCGGCATCGTCGGCGCGCGTGTCGACGGCATCGAATCGGCCGCTTTCGCCGTCGAGCATGGCGTTCCAGTCGACATCGCCGCGGCCGCGCGCGGCGCCGACCGCGACGATGGTCTCCAGGTGCGGGCAGAGCGCGCGGGCCGCCAGCACGTTGTCGATGCTGCCCTCGTCGGCGATCACCAGCCGAGCCCCGCTGTCGCCCAGGCGGTACTCGAGCGCGTCGGGGCCGAACAGGAACGAGAGCGGCATGGCGACGGCACCGAGCCGGTAGATGGCGATATGCGCCACGGCCGTCTCGATGCGTTGTGGCAGCACCAGCGCGACGCGGTCGCCACGGCCGACGCCGAGCCGTCGCAAGGCGGCGGCAAGCAGGTTGGCACTGTGGTCGAGCTCGGCATAACTGACATCGCGCCGCTTGCCGTTCTCGTGCTCGAAGCGGATGGCGATCGCCTCGGGCGTGTCGCGGGCCCAGCGTGTGCAGCAGACCTCGGCGATGTTGAAGTCGTCGGGAACCTGCCAGCGAAAGCCGGCGTAAAGCTCGGCGTAGTGATCGACGGTGGTGCTCATCGAGCTGCAGGCGCAAAGCCGGCCAGCGCGTCGCCGGCAATGCGACAGATGCGCCACTCCGGCATCACGGTCGCGCCCATGCGTTCGTAAAAGCGGATCGCGGTCTCGTTCCAGTCGAGCACGCTCCATTCGAAGCGCCCGCAGCCGCGCGCCAGGGCCATCTCCGCAAGCCGCACGAGCAACGCCCGGCCGATGCCCTGGCCGCGATGGGCCGGCACGACGTAGAGATCTTCGAGGTAGAGACCGGGCCGTGCCAGGAAGGTCGAGAAGTTGGTGAAGAAGAGCGCGAACGCGACGAGAGTGCCGTCGCGCTCGACGACCAGCGCCTCGGCGACCGGCCGGGGACCGAAGAGATGCGGCGCCAGCGTCTCGGGCGTCGCGCGCACGAGGTGCCCGAGCTGCTCGAACTCGGCCAGGCCGCGGATGAGGGCGACGATGCCGGTCAGGTCGCGCGGCTCGGCGGCGCGAAGGTCGTATCCGGGGAGCGGGTTCTCGTTCTCGGCCATGCGGATCATTCTGGCACCTGTCGCCGCCTCGACAGGCCGCGGCCGCAGCGCCGCTTACAGTGACGCCATGACCCCCTCACCCTACGTGCCGAAGCGGCAAGCCCGAAGCCGTTTCGTCGAGGCCCGCGGCATGCGCCACCACCTGCTCGAATGGGGCGACGCCAGCCTCGACTCGTCAGCGCGGCCGCCGCTGGTCATGCTGCACGGCTGGATGGACGTTGCGGCGTCGTTCCAGTTCGTGGTCGATGCCCTTGCCGCCGATCGCCACGTGCTCGCGCTCGACTGGCGCGGCTTCGGCGCCAGCGACACGCCGGCCGTCGACACCTATTACTTCAGCGAGTACCTGGGCGACCTCGAACTCGTGCTCGACGCGCTCTTCGGCGCCGACCGCGTCGCCATCGACCTGCTCGGCCACAGCATGGGCGGCAATGTCGCCATGCTGTACGCAGGCGTGCGACCGGACAAGGTGCGCCGGCTCGTCAACCTGGAAGGCTTCGGCATGCCGCGCTCGGCACCCGAAAACGCGCCGGCGCGGATGGCCAAATGGCTGGCGTCGCTGAAGGAGCCGGAAGAACTGCGGCTCTACGCGGACATCGCCGCCGTCGCCGAGCGGCTGAAGAAGACCAACCCGTTGCTGCGTGCCGACCGCGCCCTCTGGCTGGCTGGCCAGTGGTCGGCGCCGGCGACCGGCGGCGACGCGCCGACCGGGTCGCGGCGCCTCCTCGCCGACCCGAACCACAAGCGCATGAGCCCGCTGCTCGCGAACGTGGATGAATGGCTCGCCGCCTGGAAGTGCATCGCGGCGCCGGTGATGTGGGTCGAGGGCGACCGCACCGACCTCACGCTCTGGTGGGGTGACCGCTACACGAAGGCCGAGTTCCACCAGCGTCTGGGTCTCGTCGCCAGCGTCGAGCGCCACGTGGTGGCGCCGGCGGGCCACATGCTGCACCACGATCGCCCCGAGGACATCGCCCGACTGCTGGAGGCCTTCCTGTCAGAATCGCGGCCTTCCTGAAAGAGCAGAACGAGAGCGGATCATGGACGTCGAACACATCAATTCCATCGGCCACAAGCTGGCCGACCTGAGCCACCGAACGATCGATCTTCGGGGGTATCTTTGACTACGACCGCAAAGCGCTGCGGCTGAACGAAGTCAACGCGGCGCTCGAGAACCCGAACGTCTGGAACGAGCCCAAGAGGGCACAGGAACTGGGCCGCGAGAAGCGTGCCCTCGACACCGTGGTCAGCGGCGTCGACCATCTCACGACGAACCTCGCCGACAACACCGAGCTCTACGAGATGTCGAAGGCCGACGCGGACTTCGACGGCCTGCTGGCCATCGAGGCCGACGCTGCCAAGCTCGAAGCCTCGATCGCCGAGCTCGAGTTCCGGCGCATGTTCAACAACCCGGCCGACCCGAGCAACTGCTTCATCGACATCCAGGCCGGCGCCGGCGGCACCGAGGCCTGTGACTGGGCCGCCATGCTGCTGCGCCAGTACCTGAAGTACTGCGAGAAGAAGGGCTTCAAGACCGAGGTGATGGAAGAGACCGAGGGCGATATCGCGGGCATCCGCAGCGCCACGATCAAGGTCGAGGGCGAATACGCCTTCGGGCTGCTGCGGACCGAGACCGGCGTGCACCGCCTGGTGCGCAAGAGCCCGTTCGATTCGGCCGGGGGCCGCCACACCAGCTTCGCCAGCCTGTTCGTCTACCCCGAGGTCGACGACTCGATCGAGATCGACATCAACCCGGCGGACGTGCGCACCGACACCTTCCGGGCCTCCGGCGCCGGCGGCCAGCACATCAACAAGACCGACTCCGCCGTGCGGCTCACGCACATCCCGACCAACATCGTGGTCCAGTGCCAGAACGACCGCTCGCAGCACAGGAACCGCGACGAGGCCTGGCAGATGCTCCGCTCTCGCCTCTACGAGCACGAGATGCGCATCCGCATGGCGGCGCAGCAAAAGCTCGAGGACACCAAGACCGACGTCGGCTGGGGCCACCAGATCCGCAGCTACGTGCTCGACCAGAGCCGGATCAAGGATCTGCGAACCAATGTCGAGATCAGCAACACGCAGAAGGTGCTCGACGGCGACCTCGATCCGTTCATCGAGGCCAGCCTGAAGCACGGCGTCTAGACACACAAGACAGCAAGAGACAACACATCCCATGCGCGAAGGCACCGCTCTCCTGATCCGCCGCGAAGACTACGCGGCGCCGACCTACTGGATCCGCAAGGTCGATCTCGCTTTCGACCTCGACCCGGCGAAGACACTCGTCACCAGCCGCATGCAGATCGAGCGCAACGATGACGTCGCACCCGGTCCGCTGAAGCTGCACGGCGAGGACCTCACGCTGACGCGATGCCTGGTCGACGGCCAGTCGGTGTCGTTCCGCCACGAAGACGGCTTTCTCGTCATCGACACCCTGCCCGAAGGCACGTTCACGCTCGAGATCCGCAACACCTGCGCACCCGTGAAGAACACCGGGCTTTCCGGTCTCTACACCTCGGATGGCGGTCTGTTCACGCAGTGCGAGGCCGAGGGCTTTCGACGCATCACCTATTTCCTCGACCGACCCGACGTGATGGCCGAGTACACCGTGACGCTGCGCGCGAACCAGCGCGCTTATCCGGTGCTGCTCTCGAACGGCAACCTGATCGAACAGGGGCTTCTCGACAACGGTCGCCACTTCGCGAAATGGCACGACCCGTTCCCGAAGCCGAGCTACCTGTTCGCGCTTGTCGCCGCCGAGCTGGTGGCACGCGAGCAGCACATCCGAACCCGGTCGGGCAAGGATCATCTGCTGCAGGTCTGGGTGCGCCGCGGCGACCTCGACAAGACCGAGCACGCGATGAACTCGCTCATCGCCTCGGTGGTGTGGGACGAGGCCCGCTTCGGCCTGCCGCTCGATCTCGAGCGCTTCATGATCGTCGCCGTGGGTGACTTCAACATGGGCGCGATGGAGAACAAGGGCCTCAACATCTTCAACACCAAGTACGTTCTCGCCAACCCGGCAACGGCGACCGACGACGACTACGCGGCAATCGAGGCCGTCGTCGGCCACGAGTACTTCCACAACTGGACCGGCAACCGCATCACCTGCCGCGACTGGTTCCAGTTGAGCCTGAAGGAAGGCCTCACGGTCTTTCGAGACCAGGAATTCAGCATGGACATGATGGCGAGCCCGACGGCGCGCGCCGTGGCCCGCATCGAGAACGTGCGCATCCTGCGCCAGGTCCAGTTCGCCGAAGACGCCGGTCCGATGGCGCATCCCGTGCGGCCCGACAGCTATGTCGAGATCAACAACTTCTACACGCCGACGGTCTACGAAAAAGGTGCCGAGGTGGTGCGCATGATGCAGACGCTGGTCGGCCGCACTGGTTTCGCCAGAGGCATGACGCTGTACTTCGGGCGACACGACGGCCACGCCGTCACCTGCGACGACTTCGCCCAGGCCATCGCCGATGCCAACCCCGACAGCGAACTCGCGCGCCTGCTGCCGCAGTTCAAGCGCTGGTATGCGCAGGCCGGCACGCCGCGGCTGACGGCGCGCGGCCGCTACGACGCGCCTTCGCGCACCTACACGCTCGGCCTCGAGCAGTCGGCGCCGGCCAGCGGTTCGGCCGCTCGCGAGGCCGAGCCCTTCGTCCTGCCCCTGGCGATCGGCCTCGTCGGCCGAGACGGCGCGAAGCTGCCGATGCGCCTCGAGGACGAGCCCGAGAGTGCTGCCGCCACCGAGCGTGTGCTCGTGCTCGACGAAGCGCGCGCCTTCTTCACCTTCGTCGACGTCGACCAGGCCCCGGTGCTGTCGCTGCTGCGCGGCTTCTCGGCGCCCGTGTGCCTCGTCGACGACCTCAGCGACGCCGACCTGACGGTTCTGCTGCGCCACGACAGCGACGCCTTCAACCGCTGGGAAGCGGGTCAGCGCCTGGCGATGAGCCGGCTGCTCGCCGCCGTACGCGCAGAAGGCGAGCCGGCGGGGCTCGATGCCGACTTCATCCAGGCCATGCGCGAGATCCTGCGCGAGCCTTCGCTCGATGCGGCCTTCAAGGCGCTGGTGCTGACCCTCCCCGGCGAGTCGTACATCGGCGAGCAGCTCGACAGCGTCGATCCGCAGCGCATCCATGCGGCGCGCGATGCGATGCGGCGCGCGATGGCCCAAGAACTGCGCGCCGACTGGGAATGGGCTTTCGAGACGAATCAGGTCAGTGGCGGCTATTCGCCCGATCCGGAATCGGCGGGTCGACGCAGCCTCGCCAACCTGGCGCTCGCCATGCTCTGCCTCGACGCCTCCCTCCGCGGTGATTCGGTCTGGCCCGGCCGCGCCTATCAACGCTTCAAGGACGCGACGAACATGACCGACCGCCAGGGCGCGCTCGGTGCCCTGCTCGGTGCCGGCTCCGATCTGGCTGGGCCGGCCCTCGAGCGCTTCCACGACCTGTTCGCCGGAGAACCCCTGGTGATCGACAAATGGTTCGCGATGCAGGCGGTGGCGCCCGAGCACGACGGCCGCGTCTTCGCGCGAGTCAAGGCGCTGCTCGGCCACCCCGACTTCAGCATCGCCAACCCGAACCGGGCGCGCAGCCTCATCTCGTCGTTCTGCAACGCCAACCCGGCCGGCTTTCACAGGGCGGACGGCGCCGGCTACGCCTTCTGGGTCGACCGCGTGCTCGCGATCGACGCCGTCAACCCGCAGCTGGCATCGCGCGTCGCTCGTGCGCTCGACCGCTGGACCCAGCTTGCCGAGCCGTACCGCAGCGCCGCGCGCGACGCGATTGCCCGCGTCGAAGCGGCGCCAAAGCTGTCGAGCGACACGCACGAGATCGTGTCGCGCTCGCTGGCGGCAGGGTGACCGCCATGGCCACGCAAGCTCGGCCCAAGAACGCGTTCTATGCCCAGTCGGGAGGCGTCACTGCGGTGATCAACGCGTCGGCGTGCGGCGTCATCGAGACGGCACGTGCGCATCGAGCCGAGATCGGCACCGTCTACGCGGGCCGCAACGGCATCATCGGCGCCCTCACCGAAGACCTCATCGACACCGGCATGGAGTCGGCCGCGGCGATCCGCCTGCTGCGCTCGACGCCGGCCGGCGCCTTCGGCTCGTGCCGATACAAGCTGAAGTCGCTCGAAGCGAACCGGCGCGAATACGAGCGCCTGATCGAGGTCTTCAAGGCGCATGACATCGCCTGGTTCTTCTACAACGGTGGCGGCGATTCCGCCGATACCTGCTTCAAGATCAGCCAGCTTTCGGAGGCGATGGGCTACCCGCTGCAGGCCATCCACGTGCCGAAGACCATCGACAACGACCTGCCGATCACCGACTGCTGCCCCGGCTTCGGTTCGGTGGCCAAGTACGTGGCGGTCTCGGCGCTCGAGGCGTCGTTCGACGTGCGCTCGATGGCGCGCACCTCGACGAAGGTGTTCGTGCTCGAGGTCATGGGTCGCCACGCCGGCTGGATCGCTGCGGCCGGCGGGCTGGTCGAGGCGCACGGCATCCCGGTCGTGATCCTGTTCCCGGAGATCGAATTCGACGAGGCGAAGTTCATCGCCAGGGTCGACACCCTGGTCAGGCAGCACGGCTACTGCACGATCGTGGTCTCCG
>JBDTCA010000236.1:0-2508 GCA_039923815.1 Caldimonas sp.
TGCCCAGGAAGGGACTCGAACCCCCACGGAGTTACCCGCTAGTACCTGAAACTAGTGCGTCTACCAATTCCGCCACCTGGGCATCTCAGGCAACCACGGACTTTATCACCATCAACGCTTCATCATCCAAGAACACATCGACAGAAGGCAACGAATTGCTTGCTGAGGTCGAGGGCACGGTCCAGGGCCACCGCGACGGTCACGGCTTCGTCGTCCGCGACGAACGCCAACTGCCCGACCTCTATCTCTCGCCGCAGGAAATGCGTTCGGTCCTGCATCGCGACCGTGTCCGGGCGCGCGTCGTCCGCCATGACAAGAAGGGCCGACCCGAAGGCCGCATCGTCGAAATCCTGGAGCGAAAGAAGGCGCCGATCATCGGTCGGCTGCTCCATGAAAGCGGCATCTGGCTGCTCGCTCCGGAAGACAAGCGCTATGGCCAGGACATCATCGTGCCGCGCAACGGCATCGCCGACGCAAAGGTCGGCCAGGTCGTGGCCATCGAGCTCACCGAGCCGCCGTCGATGCACTCGCAGCCGGTCGGCCGCGTTACCGAAGTGCTGGGCGAGATCGACGATCCCGGCATGGAGATCGAGATCGCGGTACGCAAGTACGAGGTGCCGCATCTCTTTTCCGACGCCACGCTGGCCCAGGCCGCGGCGCTGCCGGAAACCGTTCGAGCCGCCGACAAGAAGGGTCGTGTCGACCTGACCGACGTGGCGCTCGTCACCATCGACGGTGAGGACGCCCGCGACTTCGACGATGCCGTGTACTGCGAGCCGGCGCGGATCGGCAAGTCGAAGGCGAACAACGGCTGGCGCCTGCTCGTCGCCATCGCCGACGTCAGCCACTACGTCAAGCCCGGCGAGCCGATCGACGTCGACGCCTACGAGCGCGCGACCTCGGTCTACTTCCCGCGTCGCGTCATCCCGATGCTGCCGGAAAAGCTCTCCAACGGCCTTTGCTCGCTCAACCCCGAGGTCGAGCGGCTGGCGATGGTGTGCGACATGCTGGTCGACGCGGACGGCGAGGTCGTGGCGTACCAGTTCTTTCCGGCCGTGATCCGTTCAGCGGCCCGCTTCACGTACACCGAGGTGGCGGCGATCCTGGCCAACACGCGCGGTCCGGAGGCCACGCGACGCCAGCTCCTGGTGCCGCATCTCATCGACCTGCACGATGTCTACCGCTCGCTGCTCAAGGCGCGCGTCAGGCGCGGCGCCATCGATTTCGAGACCGTCGAGACGCAGATCGTGTGCGACGAGAACGGCCACATCGACAAGATCGTGCCGCGGACGCGCAACGAGGCTCACCGGTTGATCGAGGAGTCGATGCTGGCGGCCAACGTGTGCTCGGCCGACTTCATCGCGCGCGCCAAGCACCCGGCGCTCTATCGGGTCCACGAAGGGCCGACGCCGGAGAAGAAGACGTTGCTTCAGAACTACCTGAAGGCCCTCGGTCTCGGCCTGTCGATCAGCGACGATCCGAAGCCGTCCGAGTACCAGGCGGTGGCGGCAGCGACCAAGGACCGGCCGGATGCGGCGCAGATCCATTCGATGCTTCTGCGCTCGATGCAGCAAGCGATCTACACCGGCACGAACAGCGGCCACTTCGGCCTCGCCTACGAGGCCTACACGCACTTCACGAGCCCCATCCGGCGCTACCCCGACTTGCTGGTTCATCGGGTCATCAAGGCCCTGCTCGACGGCAAGCGCTACGCCATCGGGCGCAAGAGCGAAGGAGAGCCGGAGAAGAAGGTGCGCCTCGCCAAGGCGGCCAAGAGCGCCAAGGCGCAGAAGGCCGGCACCGATGCGCCCCCGGTGCTCGCGCCGGGCAGCGAGCTCGAGTCGTGGGAAGTCGCCGGCGCGCACTGCAGCGCCAACGAACGACGCGCCGACGAAGCCTCGCGCGACGTCGAGGCCTGGCTCAAGTGCCGCTACATGCGCGAGCACCTCGGCGAGGAGTTTGGCGGCACCGTCACTGCGGTGACGAGCTTCGGACTGTTCGTGACGCTCGACGGCCTCTACGTCGAAGGCCTTGTCCACATCACCGAGCTCGGTGGTGAGTACTTCCGCTTCGACGAGATCAAGCAGGAACTTCGCGGCGAGCGAAGTGGCATGAAGTACGTGGTCGGATCGCGCGTGCGGGTCCAGGTCAGCCGCGTCGATCTCGACGGTCGCAAGATCGACTTCCGCCTCGTTCGCGAAGGCGAAGAAGCCCAGGCCGCGCCGCGCGGGCGCCGCGACAAGGGCGTAGCGGAAGCCGACGCGGCGACCCGTGAGGTCGTGGCGATCAAGGAGGTCGATCGCGCTGTCAAGGCGGGGACCAAGGCCAAGGCCCGGGCGCGTTCCACCGCGCCGGCGCGGCCGTCGCGTGCGGGGGCCAAGACGGCCGCCCGCAAGCCCGCCGGTCCGCGCGGCGCCAATCGGCGCTAGCCGCCAGTTCAGACAAAGAGAAGAGAGAGAGAAGCGGCATGGCGATTCGATTCGACGGCAGGGTGGCGATCGTCACCGG
>JBDTCA010000237.1:0-5137 GCA_039923815.1 Caldimonas sp.
TGCTGGAGCGCGCGATGTCGAGGTTGATGACGTCGGCCGAGAGCCGCTTGGCGGCGATCTCGAAGGTCGTGCGCGTGCGCGTCGAGTTCTCGAAGAAGAGATTGAAGACGCTCTTGCCACGCAGCAAAGGCACCTTCTTGACGTCGCGTTCGTTGACGCTGAGGAAGGTGCCGGCGGTGTCGAGGATGTGCGTCAGCACGGCCGCCGGCAGGCCCTCGATCGAGAGCAGATGGATCAGCTCGTCGTGGCTGTTGAGTTGCGGGTTGCGACGGGCGAGCATTGGCGGAAGAGTGCGGTCAGCGCAGCTCGAAGCTGAATCGGCCGGCGTCGTCGCGAGCCAGCGACAGCCTCTGGCCGGCCGCAAGCTCGGTCTTCGCGACCGCGAACGACGCTTCGATCGGCAGCTCGCGGCCACCGCGATCGACCAGCACCACGAGGGTGATGCTGGCCGGCCGGCCGAAGTCGTAGAGCTCGTTGACGGCGGCGCGGATGGTGCGGCCGGTGAAGAGCACGTCGTCGACGAGGACGATGTGGCAACCCTCGATCTCGAATGGCAGCCGCGTGTGGTCGGCTCCGGCAGACAGGCCGCGCTGGGAGAAGTCGTCTCTGTGCAAGGCGCTGGAGATCACGCCGGGCGCGCCTTCGAGGCCGAGGTCGGCCTGCAGCCGCTCGGCCAGCCAGGCGCCGCCCGACCAGATGCCGACCAGCGCACCGCCCGGCTTCAGCAGGCCGCGGGTGCCGGCCAGAAGCCCTGCGTAGAGCGCCTCGGCATCGAGCTCGTCGGCGCGTTGACCGAGGTGACTCACGCCAGCGCCGCCAGGTGTTGCTCGAGGATGATCGCGGCCGCGGCGGCATCGAGGTCGCCCGCGCCGGCACTGCGCGCCGAGGTGGTCGTGTAGCGCTCGTCGACCTCGTGCACCGGCAGGTCGAAGCGCGCCTGCAGCTCACGCCCGAAGCGGCGTGCGCGGTCGGTGTTGGCGTGGGCGGCGCCATCGGGGTGAAACGGCACGCCGACCACGAGGGCCGCCGGCTGCCAGTCGGCGATGAGCTTCCCGATCGCCTCCAACCGGGCCTCGCCCTGCGCCGCGACGGTGGTCAGCGGCGTCGCTGTCCGCGTCAGCGTGTTGCCGCTGGCGACACCGACGCGGCGGGCGCCGAAATCGAAAGCGAGAAACGAAAGAGGTCGCGCAGCCGAGGCGGGCGCTGCGCTCACGCGTGCCCCGCGTCGGAACTGAGCATTGCCGCGTCGATGCCGAGCAGCGACAGCGCCTTGCCGTAGCGCTCGCCCACCGGCGTGTCGAAGATGATTGCGGGCTCGGCGTCGACGTTGATCCAGCCGTTGTGGCTCATCTCGTCTTCCAGCTGACCCGCGGCCCAGCCGCTGTAGCCGAGGGTGACCAGCACCTTGCTCGGGCCATTGCCGCTCGAGATCGCCTCGAGCACATCCTTGCTCGTCGTCATCTCGAGGCCGCCTTCGATCTTGAGCGACGAGGTGTAGGCCGGCTCCTCGCCGTCGCCGGTCGGTCGGGCCTCGTGCAGCACGAAGCCGCGCTCGGTCTGGACCGGGCCACCGAAATACACCGGCAGGGCTGCGAATTCCTCGCGATCGAGCGAAAGCTCGACCTTCTCGAACAGGTTCTTGAGCGTGATGTCGATCGGCTTGTTGATGACCAGGCCGAGCGCGCCATTTTCGGTGTGCTCGCAGAGGTAGATCACGGTGCCGGCGAACGTTCCGTCGCCCATGCCCGGCATGGCGATCAGGAACTGATTCGTCAGGTTGATCGGGACGGCTGCCATGGCCGCATTTTATTCCGGCGCGTCGGCGTCGTGCGACCGCCGCGGCCTTTGGGCACACTTGCCCGCCATGGAAAAGGCCCTCGATACCGCGCTGGTCTGGTTTCGCCGCGACTTGCGCAGCACCGACCATGCCGCCCTCCACCACGCCCTGCGCTCGGCGCGCCAGGTCTGGTGCGCCTTCGTCTTCGACCGCGAGATCCTCGACCCGCTTCCGCGCGCCGACCGCCGCGTCGAGTTCATCGTCGAATGCATCGCCGCCCTCGACGCCGAGCTCGCCGCCCTCGGCAAGGCCCATGGCAACCATGGCGTGCAGCTGCTCGTGCGCCATGGCAAGGCGGCCGAGGAAATCGTGGCGTTGGCCACCGAGCTGCACGTGCAGGCCGTCTACGCCAACCACGACGACGAGCCCTATGCGCTGGCGCGGGATGCGAGCGTGCGTGGCGACCTCGCCGACCGCGGCATCGCGCTGCACACGTCGAAAGACCACGTGATCTTCGAGCGCTCCGAAGTGCTCACCGGCAGTGGCAAGTCGTACAGCGTCTTCACGCCCTACAAGACGGCCTGGCTGGCAAAGGTCGACGACTTCTTCGTGAAGTCCTATCCGATCGCGCGCCACGCGGCCAGCCTCGCCGCAGCGCCGCCGGGCAGTGCCGGCGAGCCGCCGACGCTGGCCGAGCTCGGCTTCGTCGCCACCAACCTGTCGGCGCTGAAGGTTCATGGCCACAGCGGTGCGGCCGAGGCGCTGCTCGAGGACTTCCTGACGCGCATCGACCACTACGACAGCGCCCGCGACTTCCCTGCCGTGCGCGGGCCGAGCTACCTCAGCGTGCACCTGCGCTTCGGCACGATCTCGATCCGTCGTCTGGCACGCGAGGCCCGCGACCGCATCGGTGCGGCCGGCGCGCGCGGCAACCGCGGCGCCGAGGTCTGGCTCTCGGAACTGATCTGGCGCGATTTCTACCAGCAGACGCTTCACCACCAGCCCCAGGTGGTGGGCGCGTCCTGCAAGCCCGCGTTCGACAAGATCCGCTTCGAGCATGGCCGCCAGGCCGACGAGCACTTCGCGGCCTGGTGCGAAGGCCGCACCGGCTACCCGCTGGTCGACGCGGCGATGGCGCAGATCAACCAGACCGGCTGGATGCACAACCGGCTGCGGATGGTGACGGCCAGCTTTCTCGTCAAGGACCTCGGCATCGACTGGCGCCGCGGCGAAGCCTACTTCGCCCTCCACCTGATCGACTACGACCTGGCCGCCAACAACGGCGGCTGGCAGTGGGCGGCCTCGACCGGGTGTGATGCGCAACCGTGGTTCCGGATCTTCAACCCGGTCACGCAGAGCCGCAAGTTCGACCCCGAAGGCAAGTTCATCCGTCGCTATCTGCCGCAGCTTGCCGGCCTCGCCGACGACCTCATCCACGCGCCGTGGGAGCTCGGCCCGATCGAGCTGGAAGCAGCAGGCGTCGAGCTCGGTCGCGACTACCCGCGGCCGGTTGTCGACCACGCCGAGGCGCGGGAAAAGACATTGGCGCGCTACGGCGCCGCCGTCAAACCGAAGCCGTAGCCGCTGCCCGAATCAGTGAATCGTGGCGTCGGGCGCAGCCGCGGTGTAGCGGCCGACCAGGGCCAGCAGGTCTTCCTCGGAGTAGGGCTTGCCGAGGTAATGGTCGACACCGAGCTCGGCGGCGTGCTCGCGATGCTTGGTCGCGATGCGCGACGTGATCATGATCACCGGCAGTTCGCGCAGGCGAGCATCGGCGCGGATGTTGCGCACCAGGTCGAAGCCGTCCATGCGCGGCATCTCGATGTCGGAGAGCACGATGGCCGGCACTTCTTCAGCCAGGCGTTCGAGCGCGTCCAGGCCATCCTTGGCGAGCGTGACGCGATAGCCCTCCCGCACCAGCAGGCGCTGGGTGACACGGCGCACGGTGAGCGAGTCGTCGACCACCAGCACCAGCGGCGCCACGGCCGGCGTCGGCTGGAATGCGCCCGGCGCGGTGGCCGCACCGGTGACGGCGCTGTGCCGCGCCGCCAGGGTTGCCGCCCGGGCTGCGTCGCCGTACAGCGTGGCGAGGGCGACCGGGTTGTAGATGAGCGCGACAGTGCCGGAAGCGAGCAGCGTCATGCCGGCCAGGCCAGGCAGGCGCGACAGCTGCGGTCCCAGGTTCTTGACCACGACTTCCTGGTTGCCGAGCACCTCGTCGACGTGGACGGCGACGCGCTGCTGGGCGCTGCGGACGACGACGACGGTGCGCATCCGCGCCGCCGACTCTTCCGGCCGGACGCCGAGCTGGAGCAGGTCGCCGAGCCAGAAGAACGGCACCGCGCCGCTGCCGGTCTCGAAAGTGCCGCTCGTGGAGGCGCTGTCGATCTGTTCCGGCTTGGCGCGTCGCACGATTTCGACCAGCGTCGACGGCACGGCGACGGTGCTGGCGCCGCAACGCAGCATGACCACCTGCGTCACCGCCGTGGTGAGCGGAAGGATCAGCTTGAACGAGGTGCCCTCGCCCGCCGCTGTCGCCGTCTCGATGCGCCCACCCATGGCGATCACCTCGGAGCGCACCACGTCCATGCCGACGCCGCGACCGGCCAGCTCGGTGACCTTGTCGGCGGTGGTGAAGCCCGCGGTGAAGATGAAGTTGGCGAGCGCCGCGTCGTCCTGCGCTGCGGCCGGGTCGACGAGCTTCATCGCCTCTGCCTTGGCGCGGATCTTCGTCATGTCGAGGCCGGCGCCGTCGTCGCGGAACTCGACGCCGACTTCGTTGCCTTCGTGCGAAAGCGCGACGACGATGTTGCCGGTGGCGTCCTTGCCGGCCGCGGTGCGCGTCTCGGGCGACTCGATGCCATGCGTCACGCAGTTGCGCAGCAGGTGCTCGAAGGCGCCGGTCATGCGGTCGAGCACGCCGCGGTCGACCTCGATCGAGCCGCCGACGATGTCGAGCCGGACCTGCTTGCCGGTCTCCTTGGCGGTCAGGCGGACGACGCGATAGAGCCGGTCGGACAGGCCCTCGAACTCGACCATGCGCGTCCGCAGCAGGTCGTCCTGCAGCTCGCGCGTGAGCCGGGCCTGGGCGACCAGCTCGTCTTCTGTGGTCTCGAGCGCGCGCTGCAACGTGCGTTGCACGGTGGCGACGTCGTTGACCGACTCGGCCATCATTCGCGTCAGCTCCTGGAAGCGCGTGAAGCGGTCGAATTCGAGCGGATCGAAAACCTGCGACGCGGCCTTGGCCGCTTCGAGCCGCGACGTCATCTGCACTTCGCCCTGCAGCTCGATGTCACGCAGCTGACCGCGCAGGCGCTCGAGGTTTTCCGTCAGGTCGGCGAGCGAGCCCTTGATGGACCC
>JBDTCA010000238.1:0-7603 GCA_039923815.1 Caldimonas sp.
CCGACGACGTCACCCCCGTCGATGCCGCCGAAGGCCGGCCCACGACCGGCAAGCTTGCCGACGGCTCCGTCGTGGAATACCGCGGCATGCTCAAGATGGGCAAGACCGAGCGCAACGGCATCGACCCTCAGGAGATCATCGATCGCCACGGCGCCGACACCGCGCGTCTGTTCGTGATGTTCGCGTCACCGCCCGAGCAGACGCTCGACTGGAACAACGCCGGCGTCGAGGGCGCCAACCGTTTCCTGAAGCGGCTGTGGAAGTTCGCGACCCGCGTGAAAATGAAACGTGGGGGTGCTTTCGTTGAGATGGGCAAGACGGCGCTCGGTGCAAGTGCCTCCCTGCGTCATCAGTTGCACGCTTTGCTGAAGCAGATCCGGTACGACTATGAGCGCATGCAATACAACACCGTCGTCTCAGGAGCGATGAAGTTGTTGAATGCGCTGGAAGAGAGCGCGCCCGTCGCCGACGAAGCGGCGATCCGCGAGGGTCTCGGCATCCTCCTGCGAGTGCTCTACCCCGTTTGCCCGCACACGACCTTCGCCATCTGGAACGAACTCGACTTCGACGCCAGGTTCGGCAACTTGCTCGACGCGCCCTGGCCCGAGGTCGACGAATCGGCGCTGGTCCAGGCCGAGATCGAACTCATGCTGCAGGTCAACGGCAAGCTGCGCGGCCGCATCAGGGTCGCCGCCGGAGCCGACGAGAAGACGATCGAAGCCACCGCGCTCGCCAGCCCGGAGTTCGTGAAGTTCGGCGAAGGCCAGGCCGTCAAGCGGATCAAGGTCGTGCCCGGTCGCCTCGTCAACATCGTCGTCTGATGACGGCGCGCCGAACCGTTCTCGCCGCAGCGGTCGCGGCATTGGCAGGCTGCGGCTTCGAGTTGCAGCGGCCGCCGGAGCTGCGTTTCAAGACCATCCAGCTGACGGGCTTTTCGGCACGCTCGCCACTCGAGAGCGAGCTCAGGCGCCGACTCGACGCCAGCCCGACCACGCGTGTGGTCGAGTCGCTGAAGGACGCGCAGGTGGTGCTGCAGGCGCTCGCCGAGGCGCGCGAGAAGAGCGTCGTCGCCCAGACCGCAGCCAACCAGATCCGCGAGTTCGAGTTGAGGCTGCGGTTCAGTTTCCGCTTGCGCAGCGCCAGCGGCAAGGACCTCGTTCCCGAGACCGAGATCCTGCTCAAGAGGTCCCTGACCTACACCGAATCGGCGGCGCTGGCGAAAGAGCAGGAAGAGGCTTTCCTGTACCGCGCCATGCAGACCGACATCGTGTCGCAGGTGCTGCGCCGGCTCGCGTCGGTGCAGTTGTTGTGATGGGCCGCGCGACGGCGCCGTCGATGTGGTCCGAGCTCTGAGGAGTCTTCAATGCAGATGCGTGCCGACCAACTCACCGCGCACCTGAAGCGCGAGCTTCGACCGATCTACACGGTCTGGGGCGACGAGCCTTTGCTGGCTCAGGAAGCCGGCGATGCGGTGCGCGCTGCGGCTCGCGCCGGCGGCTGCAGCGAGCGCCAGGTTCATACCGTGGTCGGCGCCCATTTCGACTGGAGCAGCCTGCTCGGCGCGGCACAGGCGCTCAGCCTGTTCGCGGACCGGCAGCTGGTCGAGATCCGCATTCCTTCGGGCAAACCCGGCAAGGAAGGCTCAGAGGCGCTCCAGCGCTACTGCGAAAGCGCCGAAGCCGGCGGTGGTCGCGACGTCGTCACTCTCGTGCAGTTGCCGAAGCTCGATCGCTCGCAGCAGACGAGCGCCTGGTTTGGCGCGCTCGACCGCAGCGGCGTGACCGTGCGCGTCGACCCGGTCGAGCGCAAGGCACTGCCACAGTGGATCGCGGAGCGGCTCGGCGCCAATGGCCAGCGCGTCCTGGCCGGCAGCGATGGCCAGCAGTCGCTCGCCTTCTTCGCCGACCGCGTCGAGGGCAACCTGCTCGCCGCGCACCAGGAGATCCAGAAGCTCGGTCTGCTGTACCCCGCCGGCGAGCTCAGCTTCGCCCAGATCGAGGCGGCGGTGCTCAACGTCGCCCGCTACGACGTCTTCCGGCTCGGCGAGGCCGTCCTTGCCGGCCAGACGGCGCGCGCCCTGCGCATGCTCGACGGCCTGCAGGCCGAGGGCGAAGCCGCGGCATTCGTGCACTGGACGCTGGCTGAGGACATCCGCAGCCTGAAGCGCGTCAAGGACGCGCTGGGTGCCGGCCGGCCGTTGCCGCTGGCACTGCGCGAGGCCCGGGTCTGGGGCGCCAAGGAACGCATTTTCGAGCGCGCCGTGATGCTCATCAGCGAGACCGCGCTGGCGCAACTGCTCGACGCCGCGCAGGTCTGCGATGGTCTTGTGAAGGGGCTGAAGCACCCGGAGTGGCCACTCGATCCCTGGCAGGGCTTGAAGCGGCTGGTGCTGCTGCTTGTCGACCACACGGCCCGCGGCGGTTCGCGGGCCACCCGTCGTTTGGCGCTCCTGCCCTAGCGAGGCCGCTCTGCCACCGGCGCTGCCGTGTCGAGCACGGCATCGAGAGCGAGCTCCAGCACCCGCGCCACGGCGCGACCCCTGATCGTGGCGCGATCACCGCGCGCCTGCAGCAGGGTTGCAGTGGCTGTGCCCCCGCGCTCGCAGACGGCGAGCCATACAGTGCCGACCGGCTTGGCCGCCGTGCCGCCACCCGGCCCGGCCACGCCCGTCACGGCAACGGCGAAACGCGCCGGCGATGCCCGCAACACACCCTCGGCCATCGCCCGCGCCACCTCTGCACTGACGGCGCCGTGCGCCGCGATGAGGTCGGCAGAAACGCCGAGCAGCCCGGTCTTGGCAGCGTTCGAGTAGCTGACGATGCCGCGCTCGAACCACAGGCTCGAGCCGGCCAGTGAAGTGCAGGCGGCCGCCACGAGGCCGCCGGTGCACGATTCGACGGTCGCCAGCATCGCGCTTCGTGCGCACAGCGCCGCCGCGAGTCGCTCGACCGTCTCGGCGACCGTCTCTGCGACCGGCACGTCGACAGCCATCACACGAACTTCCAGATCGCGATCACGAGCAACGCGCACAACGCGGCGACGAAATCGTCGAACAGGATGCCGAAGCCCTGCGGCCAGCCGATGGGCTGGTCGCGGCGTTGCTTGAAGAGCTGGTCGGCCCAGGCGACCGGGCCGGGCTTGGCGGCGTCGAAGGCACGAAAGAGCACGAAGGCGACGACCTGCGCCGTGAAGCTGGCCGGCGTCACCAGCCAGAGCATGGCCCAGAAAGCGACGATCTCGTCCCACACGATGGCCGACGGATCGGCCTGCGCGAGATGGCGCGCGGTGACCGTGCACGCCCACCAGCCGACGAGCGTGGCGACGACGATGAGCACCACGTGCGCAACGTCGTTCATCAGCGGCGCACACAACGAGAAGGCCAACCAGGCCCACAAGGTTCCAGCGGTCCCCGGCGCCATGGGCGCGAGGCCACTGCCGAAGCCGAGTGCGATCAGGTGCGCGGGATGAGCGACCAGGAAGCGCCATCCCGGCCTGCGGGAAGCACCCTGCATGGGCCGGTTCAGGGATTCGTCAACGCTCATGTCGCGATGGGCGATCAGGCGCGGAAGTGATCGAACGACGCCACGTCGGCCGCGACCACCCGGCCGTCGCTCTCGATCAGACGCAGACCGCTGCCGGCATCGATGCGGCCGATGCGCGACACCGCGACGCCCGCCAGCGCTGCGGCCTCGGCGACCTCGGCGCGTCGCTCGGACGGCGCCGTGAAGACAAGCTCGTAGTCGTCACCGCCGGCGAGCAGGCACTCTCGTTGCACGGCGGGCGGTTGGCCGAGCAACGCCACGCCGCGCGGAAGGTCGTCGAGGACGACGACGGCGCCGACACCCGAGCGCCGCAGGATGTGGCCGAGGTCGCCGGCGAGGCCGTCGGACACATCGATGGCGCTGGTCGCGATCCCGTGCAGCGCCAGGCCGAGGGCAACGCGCGGCTCGGGCAGCTCCATGGCGCGCCGCGCGGTGGCGAAGGTGCGCTCGTCGAGCGAGAGCGTGCCGCGAAAGACCTCGAGCGCCAGGCGCGCGTCACCGAGCGTGCCGCTGACGTGGATGTCGTCGCCGGCGTGCGCTCCGGAGCGCAAGAGTGCGGCGGCCGGCGCGACCTCGCCGAACACGGTGATGCAGATCGTCAGTGGCCCGCGCGTCGTGTCGCCGCCGACGATCTCGCAGTCGTGGCGGTCGGCGAGCCCGAACAGGCCGGTTGCGAAGCCGGCGAGAAAGGCTTCGTCGACATGCGGCAGGGCCAGTGCGAGACTGAAGGCCAGCGGTCGCGCACCGCAGGCTGCGAGGTCGCTGAGGTTGACGGCGAGGGCCTTGTGACCCAGCCGGTCGGGCGCGACGGTCGAGAGGAAGTGGCGGCCCTCGATGAGCATGTCGCACGAGACGGCGATGGCCATTCCTGGCGCCGGCGCGAGAAGCGCACAGTCGTCACCGCTGCCGAGCGCGGCTCGCCGCGCCGGCCTCGTGAAGAAGCGCTCGATCAGCTCGAATTCGCCGAGGGTGGCCATGGCGCGGTGATTATCGACGCCGGTAGACCGGGAAACATCCGGGGCGGGTGGCTTCGCAGTCTGCAATGATGGTCGGCCGCCCGCTCCGGTGGCCCTCTCGAAACGACTCCTCATCCGAGGCCGCCCGCACCATGTCCAGTACAGAACAGAAAGCCGCAGAGTTGCGCCGCGCCGCACTCGACTATCACGAGTTTCCGACGCCAGGCAAGGTCGCCATCGCGGCGACGAAGCAGCTCGTCAACCAGCACGACCTCGCTCTCGCCTATTCGCCCGGCGTTGCGGCTGCGTGCGAGGAGATCGTGGCCGATCCCGCGAACGCTTTTCGCTACACGTCGCGTGGCAACCTGGTGGCGGTGATCACCAATGGCACGGCGGTGCTCGGGCTCGGCGACATCGGGCCGCTCGCCGCCAAGCCCGTGATGGAAGGCAAGGCCGTCCTGTTCAAGAAGTTCGCGGGCATCGACGTTTTCGACATCGAGGTGAACCAGAAAGACCTCGACAAGCTGATCGACCTGATCGCCGCACTCGAGCCGACCTTCGGAGGCATCAACCTCGAAGACATCAAGGCGCCCGACTGCTTCTACGTCGAGCGCGCGCTGCGTTCGCGCATGAAGATTCCGGTTTTCCACGACGACCAGCACGGCACGGCGATCGTCGTCGGCGCGGGCGTGCTCAACGCGCTCAAGGTGAGCGGCAAGAAGATGGACGAGGTCAAGCTCGTCACCTCGGGCGCCGGCGCCGCGGCGCTCGCGTGCCTCGGCCTGCTCGTCAAGCTCGGCATCCCGCGCCACAACATCTGGGTCACCGATCTCGCCGGCGTCGTCTATCAGGGTCGCACCGAGCTGATGGACGAGGACAAGATCGTCTACGCGCAGGACACGGCGCATCGCACGCTGGCCGACGTGATCGCCGGCGCCGACATCTTCCTCGGCCTGTCGGCGGCCGGCGTGCTGAAACCGGCGATGGTCGCGACGATGCGCGCCAGTCCGGTGATCTTCGCGCTTGCCAACCCGACACCCGAAATCCTGCCGGAAGAGGTTCACTCGGTTCGCCAGGACGCGATCGTCGCCACCGGACGTACCGACTACCCGAACCAGATCAACAACGTCCTCTGCTTCCCGTACATCTTTCGCGGCGCCCTCGATTCGGGTGCGACGACGATCACCGTCGAGATGGAGATCGCCGCGGTGCATGCGATCGCAGAGCTAGCCCAAGCCGAGCAGAGCGAGGTCGTGACGGCCGCTTACGCAAGCGCGAGCCTGGGCTTCGGTCGCGACTACCTCATCCCGAAGCCTTTCGATCCGCGCCTGATGATGCGCATCGCCCCGGCCGTGGCACAGGCAGCTGCCGACTCGGGGGTCGCCGCGCGTCCGATTGCCGACATGGAGGCCTATCGCGCCAAGCTGCAGACCTTCGTCTATGCCTCGGGCACGACGATGCGGCCGATCTTCACGCTGGCCAAGATGGCGCTGAAGAAGCGGATCGCCTTCGCCGAGGGCGAGGAGGAACGTGTGCTGCGCGCGGTTCAGGTCGTGGTCGACGAGAACCTCGCCCGGCCGACGCTGATCGGCCGCCCCGAAATCATCGCCCAGCGCATCGCCAAGTTCGGCCTTCGCCTGCAGGCCGAACGAGACTACGACCTCGTCAATACGGAGAATGACCACCGTTTTCGGGACTACTGGCAGACGTATCACCGCATGACGGTCCGCAAGGGCGTGACCGCCCAGCTGGCGAAGATCGAAATGCGGCGGCGGCTGACGCTGATCGGCTCGATGCTGCTCAAGACTGGTGAAGTCGACGGCATGCTTTGCGGTACGTGGGGCTCGACCACGATGCACCTGCACTACATCGACCAGGTCATCGGCCTGCGCGAAGGCGCCAAGACGTACGCCTGCATGAACGGCCTGATCCTTCCGGGCCGGCAGGTCATGCTTGTCGACACCCATGTCAACTACGACCCGAGCGCGGAGCAGGTGGCCGAGATCACGGTGATGGCCGCCGAAGAGATGATGCGCTTCGGCATCCGCCCGAAGGCGGCGTTGCTCTCGCACAGCAACTACGGCTCGAGCAACCACCCGTCGGCCTTGAAGATGCGCGAAGCCCTCGAAATCCTGAAAGCGCGGGCGAGCTGGCTCGAGGTCGACGGCGAGATGCACGGCGACACCGCGCTCGACGCCCACTACCGCCGCGAGCTGATGCCCGAGAGCCCGCTGACTGGCGAGGCCAACCTGCTCGTGCTGCCCAACATCGATGCCGCCAACATCGCTTACAACCTGCTGAAAACAGCGGCCGGCGGCGGAATCGCCATCGGCCCGGTGCTTCTCGGCGCAGCTCAGCCGGTGCACATCCTGACCCCTTCTGCCACGGTGCGCCGCATCATCAACATGGCAGCGTTGACCGTGGCCGACGCGAACGCAGCACGCTAGGACGTGCCACCGACTTAATTGTTCGTCCTTGAATCCCTGCGTTGGGATTGGTGATCGACAGAAGCACGCACTTACTTAAACCCTTGGAAACGTGCCCAAAAATGTGGCAGGCGCTTGAGGTTTGCGCTCCGATTCGGTAACATCTACCCATCGTCAGCTCAGGGAATTCCCGTGGTTTTGCTAGGTCGGCTGCAACTGTCGCGGCCATTGTTCCTTTGGAGCATGGGGATCGGCGTCGCTTTGTTGCTGGCTTTCACGTCAGTGCAGGCACGAGAGGCCAACGCCGTCGCGGTGTCCTTGGCGCAACTTTCTCCCGAAGCGCGGATCGTCCACGGGCAGATCAAGGCGGGCGGACCCTTCGCCTACCCGAAAGACGGCATCGTCTTCGCCAATCGCGAGCGCTTGCTGCCGATCGAGCCGCGGGGTTTCTATCGTGAATACACCGTCGCCAGGCCGGGCGGCCGTGACCGCGGAGCCCGCCGCATCGTGTGTGGCGGCCAGGTCGCGACCGCGCCCAAAGCCTGCTACTACACGGTCGATCACTACGCCACTTTCAGACGCATCACACCATGAGTGCCGTCCCGATTTTTTTTGAACAGGAGGAACGCGACATGCTCTTGCAGACAGTCCGTCCAAACATCGTGCAATCGATCCGCGC
>JBDTCA010000239.1:0-8801 GCA_039923815.1 Caldimonas sp.
CGGCACGCTGATCGGGCTGCCGTCGGTCGTCAGTCGCGCCTGCGACTCAGCCTTGGCGCGCGACAGGAAATGCAGCGTGCCGTCGAAGTCGCCGAAGACGACCGACTGTGGCGTCGCGACCGGCGCCGAAAGGCGGCGAAACATCAGGGCTTCCGAGGTCCACGCCACGTCGCCGCTGGTCGTCTTCCACGCCGTCAAACGATCGGAGGCATCGGCGCCGAACAACATTTCGGCGTCGCCTGCGACAGCTTCTGTGCCGCCGATCGCTTTCGTCCAGGCCACGGTGCCGCGTTCGGCATCAACACAGCCGACACCGGCCTGGAACGAGCGCGCGCAGATGAGGTCGCCGGCGCGCATGGCCGGACCGATGAGGTCAGCAAGGCGCTCGACTTCGTTGGCACCGCGCGGCGCGCCGATGGTGACTTCCCAGCGCACTGCCGATGAGATCGGATCGATCGCCGCCATCCTTGGCCCCTGGCCGACGACGAGCGTGTTCTTGAAGGCCGTGACAACGCCGGTCTGCGACAACGTCAGCGCATCGCCTGGCCGTTGCAGTTGCCAGATTCGGGCGCCATCGGCAGCGTCGTAAGCCTGCACCGCGCGATCGACGCCCAGCACGAAGATGCGGCCACCGGCCACCAGCGGCGCTGTCGCGACGCGAACGCCGAGCGGCTTGCGCCACTTGACCTGGCCGGCCTCGATGGCGACAAGATCACCTTCACGCGTGACCACCGCGGCCACCTTGCCGTCACTGCCGACGCCAGCCGAGATCTTGTTGCCGACGCTCATGCGCCAGATCGTGCGGCCACTTGCCGCCTCGATCGCCATGACGCTGCCATCGCTCGCGGCCAGCATCAGCGTGCCGTCGTTGACCGCCACCGTGAGTGGAAACTGAACCGCGCCGATGTTCTGGTTCCAGGCCGGGCGTACGACGACCGGGGCGACGATCGCCTCGAGCGGCTTCGGCTTGGGACGGTCGTTGCCGAAGGAGCACGCCGAAAGCAGCGCGACGAAGGTGAGCGCGAGCGCGGCCCTCATTTCGACGCCACCGCAGCGCTCGCCGAGGGCGACGACGCCGGCGCCGCACCCAGCACGTTCAACTTGGCTTCGATGAGGCGCCGGTAATCGACCTTCGGATCCATGGCGGCCCACGCCTTCTGGTACGAAGCCTTGGCCTCCTCGGGCTTGCCCTGGGCCATCTGGACGTCGCCGCGGCGATCGGCAGCGAGCGCAGCGAAGGCCGTGCCGTCGATGGCATCGAGCTGCTTGATCGCTTCGTCGTATTTCTTCTCGTCGAGCAGCATCCCGGCCAGACGCAGGCGTGCGATCGAACGGTAATCGTCGTCGCCGGCCTTGTCCGCCACCCAGGACAGGCTGGCACGGGCCGCCTCGAGCTGGCCCTTCTCGACCTCGATGCGGGCTGCGGCGAGGCCGGCCTGCTGGGTGAAAGTGGCGCGTGGATAGCGCTCCTTCATGTCGGTGAACACTCGCGAGGCGACGGCAGCGTCGCCGGCCTGCACGGCCTTGTCGACTTCGTCATAAAGCGACGCGGCCTTCTCGCCCTGATCGCGCTGCCAGGCACCCCAGCGGTTCCAGCCGACGTAGGCGGCAAGCGCCAGCACCAGCGTCCATGTGATGAGGTTGCCGTACTGCTTCCAGAACGCCTTGAGCTGGTCGAGCTGTTCCTGTTCTTCGAAGTCGAGTTGGGTGGCCATGGCAGCTCTGCAGACAAACGCGGGATTATGCGACGAGGGTCGGCGCCCACGACGCCACGTCGGCCAAGGGCAGCGAGCGCTGCGCGGTCGCGGGCTCGCGGAGCGACTTGATGGCGACTTCGCCACGGCCGAGCTCGTCAGCGCCGAAGATGGCGGCCAGTCGGGCTCCGCTGCCGTCGGCCTTGCGGAACTGTGACTTCATGGAGCCGCGACCGTCGGTGCCGGCGGCATGCATCAGCACCGCCAGGCCGGCGGCGCGCATCGCATCGCAGGCGGCAATGGCGGCCGGCAACGCCACGGCGTCGGGGACGATGGCGTAGACGTCGGGCGCTTCGGGCGCTTCGGCGAGGCCCGCCGCTTCGAGCAACAACAGCACCCGCTCGATGCCCATGCCCCAGCCGACCGCCGGCGCAGCCTTGCCGCCGAGCTGGCCGATCAAGGGGTCGTAGCGACCGCCTCCGCACACCGCATTCTGCGAGCCGAGCAGGTCGGTGACCCACTCGAAGACGGTCAGGTTGTAGTAGTCGAGCCCACGCACGAGCCGCGGGTTGACGCGGTAGGCCAGACCGGCGGCATCGAGCGCGGCGCGCACGCCGTCGAAGTGGGCCTGCGACTGCTCGCCCAGGAAGTCGAGCATGCGCGGCGCCGCCTCGATCGCGGCCTGCATCGGCGGATGCTTGCTGTCGAGCAGGCGCATTGGGTTGGTGTGCAGGCGGCGGCGGGCATCGTCGTCGAGCAGCGCCGGCTCGGCCTCGAAGTGGGCGATGAGCGCGTCGCGGTGCATCTGGCGCTCGTCGCGCTGGCCGAGGCTGTTGATCTCGAGCCGCACCTGGTCGCCGACCACCAGGCCGAGCTCGCGCCACAGCGAGCGGCACAGCAGGATCAGCTCGGCGTCGACGTCGGGGCCCGGGTAGCCCATCGCTTCGGCGCCGACCTGGTGGAACTGCCGGTAGCGGCCCTTTTGCGGTCGCTCGTGGCGAAACATCGGGCCGATGTAGAAAAGTCGCTTGCCGCCTTCGCGCAGCAGGTTGTGCTCATTGACTGCGCGCACGACGCCCGCGGTCGCCTCCGGGCGAAGCGTCAGGCGATCGCCGTTCATGCTGTCTTCGAAGGAATACATCTCCTTCTCGACAATGTCCGTGACCTCGCCAAGCCCGCGCACGAACAGCGCCGTGGGCTCGACGATCGGCGTGCGCACGTTGGCGTAGCCGTGGCGTCGCATCAGGCTGCGGACTTTCGCCTCGAACGACTCCCAGCGCGCCGATTCCGGCGGCAGGATGTCGTTCATGCCCTTGACGGCTCGCAGTGCGTCGCTCATGGAATCCTGGGGCGGCGTGGGCCGCGAAGAAGAGTCAGGCGATCGCCGCGCCGCCGTAGCGCTTCTCGACGTAGCTCTCGACGAGCGCGTGGAACTCACGGGCGATGCCCTCGCCGCGCAGCGTCAGGGCCTTCTCGCCGTCGATGAAAACCGGCGCCGCCGGAGCTTCGCCGTTGCCAGGCAGGCTGATGCCGATGTCGGCATGCTTGCTTTCGCCGGGCCCGTTGACGATGCAGCCCATCACCGCGACCTTCATCTTCTCGACGCCGGGGTAGCGGGCCTTCCAGACGGGCATCTGTGCCCGCAGGTAATCGTCGATCTCCTTGGCGAGCTCCTGGAACGTCGTGCTGGTGGTGCGGCCGCAGCCGGGGCACGCAGTGACGCTCGGGTTGAACGAGCGCAAGCCGAGGGACTGCAGGATCTCGAGCGCGACCACCACTTCCTGGGTACGTGCTTCGCCCGGCTGCGGCGTCAGCGAGACGCGGATGGTGTCGCCGATGCCTTCCTGCAGCAGCACCGCCAGCGCCGCTGTCGAGGCGACCGTGCCCTTGGTACCCATGCCCGCTTCCGTCAAGCCGAGGTGCAGCGGGTAGTCGCATCGCCGCGCCAGCGCGCGGTAGACGCTGATGAGGTCCTGCACGCCCGACATCTTGCAGCTGAGGATGATCTGCTCCGGCCTCAGCCCGATCTCTTCGGCGCGCCGCGCCGACTGGATCGCGGAAAGCAGGATCGCGCGGTACATGATCTGCTGCGGCTCGTGCGGCTCGGCAAGCGTCGCGTTCTCGTCCATCAGATCGGCGAGCAGTTCCTGGTCCAGGCTGCCCCAGTTGACGCCGATCCGCACCGGCTTGTCGTACTTCGCCGCGATCTCGACCATCTGCGCGAACTGGCGGTCGTGCTTGTCGCCCTTGCCGACGTTGCCCGGGTTGATCCGGTACTTCGACAGCGTTTCTGCGCAGGCCGGGAAGTCGGCAAGCAGCCGATGGCCGTTGTAATGGAAGTCGCCGATCAGCGGCACATCGATGCCCATGCGATCGAGCTGCTCGCGGACGTGGGGCACCGCCGCGGCCGCTTCCGGGGTGTTGACCGTGATTCGCACCATTTCCGAACCGGCGATGGCGAGTTCCTTGACCTGGATCGCCGTGCCGATCGCGTCGACGGTGTCGGTGTTGGTCATCGACTGCACGCGAACCGGCGCGTCGCCGCCGACGGTGACGATGCGAGACCCCCAGCGCACCACGGCCTGACGCGATATCCGGCGTCCGGGGCGGGCCGGTTCGATGAACGAATCGAGGGAAGGGGTTACGTCGTCGCGCATGGGTGTCTCCGCTGGAGCCGATCGCAAGTCTCGCAAACGCCGCCTCGAGCGCCTAGCGAAGCTCGAGACGCGCCACGTTGTCACGCGTGAAGGCCGCCAGGTCGGTGGGCTTGCCGCGAAAGATGACGCGCGTGGCCGAGGCGTTGCCGATCTGGACACGAAGCGGCGGCGTCCCGTCGATGCTGATCGACTCACCTGCCTTGAGCACGCGCCCCACGAGCGGCTGATCGCGGCTGTCACGCACCTCGACCCACGACGCTGCCGAAGTCTGCACCTGAAGCATCCCGGCAGGCGCTGTGGCACCCATCACCCCGGCCTCGCTTGCAGCGGTCGACGCCGACGCAACGGATGCCGACGCGAGTGCGGAGGGGGCCGCCGCCGTGGCGGCGTCGATGAACGGCGCGACCGTGGCCGCCTCGTCGACCGGCCGGGTCAAATTCGTCGGCCCCGGGGCATTGATCCGCGGCGCCAGCGTGGTCGTGGTGGTGGTCGACGCGGGTGGCCCGTTCGCGGTCGCGACGCGGAAGAGACCTGGCGGCAGGAAGAAGACGGCCACCGCTGCCGCCAGGATAAGCAACGTGATCCAGAGCGCGGGTCGCGTCGCGAATGTGGTCCAGTCTTTCTGCACGAGGACGCCGTGACGTTCCCGAAAAGGCGTGTTCAAGCCCTCGCCGAGCTGCTCGAGGCGATAGCCCGACGGAGGCGGCAGCAGACGCAATACCGGGACCGGGTCGATCTTCAAGGCACGGCACACGGTCTGCGCGAGAGCCCGCGTGAACGTGGCGTCGAGCAAGCCGTCGTAACGGTCGGCCTCGAGCATCTCGAGCTTCTTCGGCGTGACCTTGATCGACGCCGCCAGGGCAGCGATGTGCAGGCCCTGGCGCTCGCGCGCCTCCCGCAGCAACCGGCCGGCGGTTGCTCCTGTTGCCGCCGCTGCGTCCGCCGTGCCTGCCGTCGGCGAGTCCGGCGCGGAAGGCACCTGCCCTGCCGCGTCACTCATCGAACTCACCGCGCGCGAACGCGGCCGACTCGCGCGAGTCGGGAAACCGGTTGCGCAACTGGTTGCCGAAATCGTTCGCACCCTGCCGGTTGCCCAGCTTGTTCTCGATGCGCGCCGCCAACCACAAAGTCTGCGCGTTCGAGACCTCGTTCAGGGAATTGACCCGGCGCACGTAGAAACGGGCCCGCTGGAATTCGCCTCGCCGATACAGCACTTCGGCAAGGTTGGTGGCGGTGAAGGGGCTCGACGGGTCGAGCTCGTAGGCACGCGTCAGCGTGCTCTCCGACTCGGCGAGCTGGCCCGCGAAGGCATAGCAGACGCCTTGGGCGAGCAGCGTGCGCGCCGTACCGCGGTATTGCGGCATCGCGATGGCCTGGCTGAACAACGTCGTCGACTCGGCGTAGCGCTTTTGCTGGCACAGGTACCAGCCGTAGTTGTGCATCGAGTCGGCGTCGCGGGGATTGATCTGCAGCGCCCGCTTGAAGCTCTCTTCGGCCAGCACGGGCTCGCCGAGATTGGCGTAGATCAGGCCGCGAAGATTGAAGGCCTCGCCGTACAGCGGGTCGGACACGATCGCCTGCTTGACCTGGTCGAGCGCGGTCGTCATCTGGCCGCGGCCGAAGTAGGCCGAGGCCAGCTCCATGCGCGCCCGCGCCCGCTTCTGCGCATCGGGTTCGTCGGAGGCGGTGATGCGGTCCCGCGTCTCGTTGGCCGGTGCAACCGCGCGCTGTGGTCCGCTGGTGCACGCCGCCAGCAATGCACCCAGGGCGACGGTCGCGACGATCGCCCGCGATCCCGAGGTCATCAACGTCATGCCCTGCGCTCCGGTTGTGGCACTGAAGCCGCAATGCGTCGCGACAGCGGCGCCGAGACCCGGACCGGGGCGGCGCCACTTCTGCGATCGGCAACGCTGGTGCGATCCTGGACTTCACCGGCAAGCTGACCGCATGCCGCGGCAATGTCGTCGCCGCGCGTTCGCCGCACCGTCGTGACGATGCCACCGGCCTGTAGCACCGCAGCGAAGGCTGCAACACGGTCTGCGGGCGAGCGCGTCAGGCCGGACTCGGCGAACGGGTTGAATGGAATGAGGTTGACCTTGCACGGTACGCCGGGATGCTCGGCGCTGCCGTCGCCCTGCACGAGGGCCAGCAACGCGGCAGCATGCGCAACGGAGTCGTTGACGCCGTCGAGCATGCAGTATTCGAAGGTCACGAAGTCACGCGGCGCGCGCTCGAGGTAGCGGCGGCAGGCCGCCAGCAGCTCGTCGATCGGGTACTTGCGATTCAGCGGCACGAGGTCGTCGCGCAGCGCGTCGTCGGGCGCATGGAGCGATACGGCGAGTGCGACCGGGCAATCGTCGCGCAGGCGGTCGATGATGGGCACCACCCCCGACGTCGACACGGTCACACGGCGCCGTGACAAGCCGTAGCCGTGATCGTCGAGCATGGCCCGCAAGGCGGGCAGCAGTGCGCTGTAGTTCTGCAAGGGCTCGCCCATTCCCATCATCACCACGTTCGTGATCGCGCGCTCTCCTGCCGGCAGGCCGAGCCGGCGGCGCAGGTCGAACTCCGCGTGCCAGAGCTGGCCGACGATTTCGGCAGTGGTCAGGTTGCGGCTGAAGCCCTGGTGGCCGGTGGCGCAGAAGCGGCAATTGACGGCGCAGCCGGCCTGCGAGGAAATGCACAGGGTGCCCCGGCCCGACTCCGGAATGAAGACCGTCTCGATGGCGTCGCCGGCTCCGACGTCGAACAGCCACTTGACCGTGCCGTCGACGGCAACCTGCTCGGTCACGATCGGCAGCGCCGTGATCTTCGCGGCGCCGATGAGCTTGTCACGAAACGACTTCGCAAGATCGGACAGCGCCGCGAAGTCGTGCTCGCCACGCTGATGGATCCAGCGGAAAAGCTGCGTCGCCCGAAACCGCTTCTCGCCGATCTGCTCGCACCAGTCGCCCAGCGCATCACGGTCGAACTGAAGCAGGTTGACCATGACGACGCGCCCTCTACCGGCTGTACACCGACATGGCCGGGAAGAAGAACGCGATCTCGACGGCAGCCGTCTCGGCTGCGTCGGAACCGTGCACGGCGTTGGCATCGATGCTGTCGGCGAAGTCGGCGCGGATCGTGCCTTTGTCGGCCTTTTTCGGGTCGGTGGCGCCCATCAGCTGACGGTTCTTGGCAATGGCATCGACGCCCTCGAGCGCCTGGATCATCACCGGGCCCGAGATCATGAAGGAGACCAGATCATTGAAGAACGGGCGCCCCTTGTGGACGGCGTAGAAGGCCTCTGCATCGCCGCGCGAGAGATGCGCCATCCTGGCGGCGATGACCTTGAGACCGGCGCCTTCGAAGCGGCTGTAGATCTGGCCGATCACGTTCTTCGCGACGGCGTCGGGCTTGATGATCGAGAGGGTGCGTTCGAGCGCCATAGGTTCTCCGGAATTTTCTTTGGCAAAGCTGTCGATTGTAGAGGTCGGTCGCACGCAAGCGGCAGGTCAGCGACCGCGCCGACCACTGCCGCCGGGGCCGCCATAACCTCCGCCTCCGCCTCCGCCCCCACCGCCACCGGAGCCGCCGCCGCCGCCGGAGTTCCCGCCGTAACCGCCGCCACCACCGCCGTAGCCGCCTCGACCACCGCCGCCGCCGCCGCGGTTGCCACCACTGCCTCCTCCGCCACCGCCGCCGCGGTTCTTGCGATGGAAGGCATCGGCACCGATGTAGCCGACAGAGGTTTGCAAAGGATCGGGCTGCTTGGGGCCATTGCCACGCGGCTCGTTGTTGGGGCGCTGGGCGCTGCCGCCGGCGCCAAAGCCGCTGTTCGGGCCGATGCGTCGGCCCTGCACGAAGCGGTGATCGAAGGTTTGCTGCAACGGATTCGGAATCGAGCCGGGGTCGCGGGCGAAATCATCATCGTCGTTGTGTTCGTGGTCGCGCGGCGCCCGATCGGCGTCGGCATGGCGCGCTATGTCGCCGCCATCGTCGGCCCGAGCCTGGTTCGACTGGGGGTGGTTCAGCTGCGGGTTGAACTGCCCGCCCGACTGGCCGCCGGATTGCGCATTCGACTGCGACTGCGGCCGCTGACGGTCGTTGGGGCGCGCGTTGCGTGGCCCGCGATCGTCACGCCGCTTCGGGCCGTTGTCGCGGCCGCTCTCTCGCGCATTGCCACGCCCGCCGTCACGACCTTCGTCGGCGCGGCCTTCGCGCTCCACCGGCGTGCCGGCGGCGAGGCGGCGAATCGAACGCACGTCGGCATCGTCCAGATCGACCCAGACACCGCGCTTGAGGCCGTGCGGCAGCACGACCGTGCCATACCGGATGCGAATGAGCCGGCTCACGGTCAGGTCGACAGCCTCGAAAAGTTTCCTCACCTCGCGGTTGCGACCTTCGGTGATGACGACGCGATACCAAGTGTTCAGTCCTTCGCCGCCGCCATTGGCGATCGACTTGAAGG
>JBDTCA010000240.1:0-8513 GCA_039923815.1 Caldimonas sp.
ATCGCCGGCATCAACGAGATCACGTCGTCGAGCCGGGTCGGCACGACGCGCGTGAGCCTGCAGTTCGAGCTCAGCCGCAACATCGACGGCGCCGCGCGCGAGGTGCAGGCCGCGATCAACGCGTCGCGCGCCGACTTGCCGGCAACGCTGAAGAGCAACCCGACCTACCGCAAGGCGAATCCGTCGGACGCGCCCGTCATCATCCTGGCGCTCACCTCGAAGACGAAGACGCCGGGCCAGATCTACGACGCGGTCTCGAACATCGTCAGCCAGCGGCTGGCTCAGGTCACCGGTGTCGGCGATGTCGAGCTTGGCGGCAGCACGCTGCCGGCGGTGCGCGTCGAGCTGCTGCCGTTCGCGCTGAACAAGTACGGCATCAGCGCCGACGACGTTCGCGCCGCCATCCAGGCCTCGAACGCGAACCGGCCCAAGGGCGCGATCGAAGGCGAGGGCCGGAAACTCCAGATCTACACGCAGGCGCCGGCCCGGCGCGCTGCCGACTACGCGCCGATGGTGATCGCCTGGCGCAACGGCGCCGCGGTGCGCCTGCGAGACGTCGCCGAGGTCGCCGATGGCGTCGAGAACTCGCGCACGCTCGGACTCTTCAACGGCCAGCCCGCAGTGATCGTGCTCATCACGCGACAGCCGGGCGCCAACGTGATCCAGACCGTCGACGGCGTGCGCGCGCTGCTGCCCGAGCTGCGTGCGCAGCTGCCGGCCGAGGTCGATTTCGAGGTCGCGTCGGACAGCACCAATTCCATCCGCGCCTCGCTGCGCGAGATCGAGCTGACGCTGCTCGTCTCGATCGTCCTCGTCGTGCTCGTCGTCAGCGCCTTCCTGCGCAATCTGCGCGCCACCATCGTGCCGGCGGTGGCCACCATCGTGTCGCTGCTCGGCACCTTCGGCGTCATGCTGCTGCTCGGCTACTCGCTCAACAACCTCAGCCTGATGGCGCTCACGGTCGCCACCGGCTTCGTCGTCGACGACGCCATCGTCGTGCTCGAGAACACCACCCGCCACATCGAGGCCGGCATGGACCGCATGAAGGCGGCGCTGCTCGGCGCGAAGGAGGTCGGGTTCACGGTGCTCTCGATCAGCGTCTCGCTGGTGGCGGTGTTCATCCCGCTGCTCTTCATGGAAGGCCAGGTCGGCCGGCTGTTCCGCGAGTTCGCGGTGACGCTGTCGGCGGCGGTGATGATCTCGCTCGTCGTCTCGCTGACGACGACGCCGATGATGTGCGCCTGGCTCCTGAAGCCTCCGAAGGCCGCCGCGAAGCCGCCCGGTCGCATCGCGAGCTGGGCCGAAGCGGGATTCCAGCGCGTGCTCGGCTGGTACGAGGCCAGCCTCGACTGGGCACTGGCGAGCCTCTGGCTGGTGCTGTTCATCCTGATCGCCGTGATCGGCCTGAACGTGTACCTGTTCAGCGTGGCGCCGAAGGGCTTCTTCCCCCAGCAGGACAGCGGTCAGTTGCAGGGCGGCCTGCGCGCCGACCAGAGCATCTCGACGCAGGCCATGGGCGAGAAGCTGCGCCGCGTCGTCGACATCGTGCGTGCCGACCCGGCGGTGGCGACAGTGGTCGGCTTCACGGGCGGCAGCCGCGCCGGCGGCGGCTTCATGTTCGTCAACCTGAAGCCGATTTCGCAGCGCACGGACAAGGGCCAGGCCGTCATCGCCCGCCTGCGCCCGCAGCTCGCGCAGGTGACCGGCCTGCAGATCTTCCTCAGCCCGGTGCAGGACGTGCGGGCCGGCGGCCGCCAGAGCAACTCGACCTACCAGTACACGCTCAAGAGCGACAACCTCGCCGACCTGCGCAAATGGGCGACGCGGCTGGCCGACGACATGAAGCGGTCGAGCACGATGACCGACGTCGACACCGACCAGCAGGACAACGGCGTCGAAACGCGTGTCGAGGTCGATCGCGACTCGGCGTCGCGGCTCGGCCTGACCGCAAGCGCGATCGATTCGGCGCTCTACAACGCCTTCGGCCAGCGCCAGGTGGCGACCATCTACGACGAGCTGAACCAGTACCACGTGGTCATGGAGTGGGCGCCGCGCTATGCGCAGGGGCCGAACGCGCTCGCCGACGTCTACGTGCCGGCCAAGGGCCTTGGCGGCACGGGCACGACGGGCACAGCGTCGGCGACGTCGACCACCACCACGGCTTCGACCGCATCGGCCGGAGCTGCGCCGCCATCGCCGGCCACGACGCCCACGACCTCGTCGGCCAATCCCGGCCTGCGTGACGCGTCGAGCGGCAACGCCCTGTCCAGCAAGGCGACGACGCTGGTTCCGCTCACGGCCGTGGCGGGATTCCGCGAGAGTGCGACGCCGACGGCCATCAACCACCAGGACGGCGAGCTGGCGACGACGGTCTCGTTCAATCTCGCCGAAGGCGCCACCCTCGACGAGGCCGAGCGCGAGATCCGCCAGGGCGAGGCCGACATCGGAATGCCGACCAACGTGCGCGGCTCGTTCGAGGGCACGGCGCGCGCTGCCCGCGAATCGCAGGGCCAGCAGACGATGCTCATCGTTGCTGCCATCGTCGTGATCTACATCGTGCTCGGCATGCTCTACGAGAGCCTGATCCATCCGATCACCGTGCTGTCGACGCTGCCTTCGGCGGGTGTCGGCGCGGTTCTGGCGCTGCTGGCACTGCGGATGGAGTTCTCCGTCATCGCGCTCATCGGCGTGTTCCTGCTCATCGGCATCGTCAAGAAGAACGCCATCCTCATCATCGACTTCGCGCTCGAGGCCGAGCGCACGCGTGGCCTGTCGGCGGTGGAAGCGGTTCGCGAGGCCTGCCTGTTGCGCTTCCGGCCGATCCTGATGACGACGCTCGCTGCCGGTCTCGGCGCACTGCCGCTGGCAATCGGCTTCGGCGAAGGCGCAGAACTGCGCCGGCCGCTCGGCGTCGCGATCATCGGCGGCCTCGTCGCCAGCCAGGTGTTGACCCTGCTGACGACGCCCGTGATCTACGTGCTGCTCGACAAGCTGCGCAAGAGAAGGCGAGGCCGGGTCGGCGTGGCCGAGCCGGTGATTTCCGGAGTGACCGCATGACCCGCAAGATGCAGATGACGGCGCCGGTGCTGGCGGTGGCCACGGCTCTGGCCTTCGCCGGCTGCGCCGTCGGCCCCGACTACGAACGGCCTTCGGCGCCGGTGCCTTCGACGTACAAGGAGGCGCAGGTCGCGGCCGGCGCGACCTGGCTGCCGGCGGCGCCCGCCGACGCGCTGAGCCGCGGCGACTGGTGGCGGCTGTTCGGCGACGACGAGCTCGACCGTCTGCTCGTCGAGTTCGCATCGTCCAACCAGACGGTCGCGCAGTCGGTGGCCGCCTACCGGCAGGCACAGGCGCTCGTGCGCGAAGCGCGTGCCTCGCTGTTCCCGAGTCTCGGTGCCTCCGTCAGCGCCCGCCGATCGGGCGACCTCGGCAACAGCCGCAACAACGGCAGCGGCAACAGCAACAGCAACAACTTCGGCGCCTCGCTCGACGGCAACTGGCAACCCGACCTCTGGGGCCGGCTCGGCCGCGGCGTCGAGAGCGCCGGCGCCAATGCGCAGGCCAGCGCCGCCGACCTCGCCGCGGCCCGCCTCTCGGCGCAGGGCGAGCTTGTCGTCGACTACTTCTCGCTGCGCGAGGCCGACGCCGAGGCAGCGCTGCTGGCGCGCACTGCGGAGGGCTTCGAGCGCTCGCTGCAGATCACGCAGAACCGCTACGCCGCCGGCGTCATCGCCCGCACCGATGTGCTGCAGGCGCAGACGCAGCTCTCGAACGCCCGCGCCGACATCTCCGCCCTGCGCGCCACCCGCGCAAGATACGAGCATGCCATCGCGGTGCTCGTCGGCAAGGCACCGGCCGACTTCGCGCTCGCCGAAGCGCCCTGGCAGCAGGCGGTGCCGGCGGTGCCGCTCGGCCTGCCCTCGGAGCTGCTGAAACGCCGGCCCGACATCGCTGCCAACGAGCGCGCCGTGGTGGCGGCCAACGCGCAGATCGGCATCCAACGCTCGGCCTACTTCCCGAGCCTGACGCTGAGCGGCTCGCTCGGCGCCGGCGGCTCGCGCATCGGCGACCTGTTCAGCGCCTCGGGCCTGCTGTGGTCGCTCGGCATCTCGGCGGCGCAGACGCTGTTCGACGCCGGTGCCCGCAGCGCCCGCGTCGACGGTGCCGAGGCCGGCCGCGACGTTGCCATCGCCCGCTACCGGCAGAGCGTGCTCGTGGCGTTCCAGAGCGTCGAGGACCAGCTCTCGACGACGCGTTCGCTCGCCGAACAGGCCACGTTGCGCAAGCAGGCCTCGGACGCCGCCGACCTCACCGAGCAGCAGATCCTCAACCGCTACCGTGCCGGCCAGGTCAACTACACCGAGGTCGTCACCGCGCAGGCGTCGGCACTGTCGGCGCGGCGGGCGCTGGTCCGGAACGCGGTCGATCGCCAGGTCAGCGCCATCAACCTGATCCAGGCGCTCGGCGGCGGCTGGGACGCGGCGTCACCGGTGCAGCTCGGCCACGATTGACGGGACGGCACCCCGGTGACACCCTCGCGCCCGGGCAACGGGAGAGCGGCATGGGTTCGAAGGGCGTGGCGCTGATCGTCGTGCATGGCGTCGCCGACCAGAAGCCGGGCGACACGGCACGGGCCGTCGTCGACCTCCTCGTCGGCACCGATCCGGCACTGCTCGCCGGCGTCACCTACGCGGTGCGGTCGAGTGACTCCATCGCACTCGCGATCGAGCCGCTGCCACCGCGGCAGGCGCCGCCCCGGCGCGCCGTCGCGACGCCGCGCAGTGAAGACCGCAGCCTCGTCAAGTCGTGGCTGCAGTCGCTGCGCTCCGACTTCCAGCGCCAGGGCTGGGAGGCGCCGGAGAGCGTGAAGGCGTTTCGCAGCGCCGCTGCAGGCCCGCCGATCGACGCGGGCACCGACCGCGGCATCGCCGCCACCGACTACCTGCTCGCCAAGCACCGCGACAACGGCGCCGGTCGCGAGGTCTACGAGACGAGCCGCATCGACGTCGAGCGCACGGCGGGCGGAGCCACTGCGCAGATCGCGGTCTACGAGATGTACTGGGCCGACCTGTCGCGGCTCTCGGGCGCCCTGCCGCGCATCGTGACCGAGATGTTCACGATGGTGTTTCGCCTGTCCAAGCTCGGCCGCGACACCGTCGACGAAGCACGCAGCGCCCTCTTCCCGCGCCGCGTCGGCGAGCCGCCACGGCGGCCGTTCGAGCGGGCCTGGAACGTCACCGATGCGCTGCAGATCGCACTCGACTGGATGTTCGCCAACGTGCTGGCGCTGCTGTTCGCGCAGCTCTTCCTGCTCGCGCTCGTCTTCATGGGCCTGGGCGTCGCGACGTTGTTCGATTCGCGGGTGCTCCTGCACGTGCTGCTCGCCGGCGTCGTCGCCGTGGTGGCCTTGCTGGTGTTCGCCTACCGGCGCCGCGACACCCGGCTGAAAGACACCGGCACCTGGGCACCGCCGCTCGCGCTCGCTGCGGCGTGCGCCGGCGCGCTCTCATCGCCGCCGCTGCGGCCGTGGCTTTCGGCGCTGTTGCTGGTCACCGCCGTGACCGCCCTCTACGAGATCGGTCTTCGCATCGCCGACGACCGCTTCCCGTTCGTGCGCGTCGTCGGCCGCTGCCTCTGGGGCGCACTGCTGCTGCTGATGCTGGCCAGCGCCGTGCACGAGATCGCCGGCGTCGGCGACCGGCTCGATCCGGAGATCTTCGACGTCGGCTGGCACGCTGCCATCTTCGGTGTCGAGCTCACGCTGTGGCTGGTCAAGTGGTGGTGGATCGCGGCCGGCGTTTTGCTCGCCGTCTGGTTCGTTGCCGGCCTGGTCGCGGCGCGCCGGCCGGGCTATGAAGCGAAGGCGAGCCTGGCCACCGGCCGGCTCGGTCTGGCCCTCTCGCTCGTCACTTTCCTGACCTTGACGATGGCGATCTGGGCCCTGCTCACGACGGTGATCGACATCTCGGCGCGCAGCGTCGCCTACTCGCCGTGCATCTTCGCCTTCGATGAAGACCAGGTCCAGAAGCGTGAGACGGCGCGCATCGCAGCGGCCGGCGACGGTGCCCGCCCGGTGGTGGTGCCGAAGCCGGCCTATGCGCCGATCCAGAGCAGCTGCCTCTGGCGCACCGCCGCCAGCGTCTCGGCCGGCATCTCGACGCATGCACCGACGCCGGCGAGCGCCGGGCTCTTCCTTGCCGACCGCTACCGCAGCAGCACCGCCAGCTTCTCCTTGCTGGCGGCGGTGCTGCTGGCGCTTGTCGCCTACCTCGGCGCCATGTTCACGCCCAGCATCCTGGCCGAGCTGAAGCTGCTCGTCGGCCGCGCCCGCGAGAAGGCGAAAAAGCACGCCCAACGCCACGGTGGCCGACCAGGGCCGGAGCTCGAGGCGGAGCGCCTGAGGCGCCGCGATCGGGACCGCATTCGCGTGCGCCGGCTCGGTCGCTGGCTCACGGCGGGCTTTCAGCGCCTCGACGTCGTCGTCGGTGCCGTCGCCGGCTGCGGCGTCGTCATCGGCGTCGTCATCGCGGTGGCGTTCATCGGCGAGACGGCGCTCGGCTCATGGGCCGCGCTGGCGGCACGGGCGCAGGACGGCGTCGTCGGGCTGTCGCAGGCGCTGCTCAAGCCACTGGTGTTGACGACGG
Source organism: Caldimonas sp. (assembly GCA_039923815.1). Lineage (GTDB taxonomy): Bacteria > Pseudomonadota > Gammaproteobacteria > Burkholderiales > Burkholderiaceae_C > Schlegelella_A. The sequence goes on from JBDTCA010000240.1 coordinate 6,645, forward strand.
CCGGCATCGCCGCGGCGCTGACGCTGCTCGGCGGCGTGCTCTCCAAATACCTGCCGGCCTTGCGGGCGCCGCTCGACATCGCCCTCGACGTCGACAACCACTTCCGCGAGTTCCCGCGCGCTGCCATCCCGAGGGCGCGCATCTTCTCGCGCTACGCGGCGCTGCTCCGGCACGTCGCGGCGCAGGGGCACGAGCGCATCGTCGTCGTCGCCCACAGCCAGGGCACGGTGATCAGTGCGGAGCTGCTCCGCTTCCTGGCCAGCGACGGCGCCGCGCCACCGCAGCCGGGCGACCTGCCCAAGGTCTCGGGCGTCACGCTGCCCGAGCTCCGCCTCCTCACGCTCGGCTGCCCGTTGCGACAGCTCTATGCGGCCCGTTTCCCGACGCTGTATCGGTGGGTGATCGCACGTCGGGGTCGCGTCACCGGACCGCGCGCCCACGACGTCGGCGTCGCCCGCTGGATCAACGGCTTTTGCAGTGGCGACTACGTCGGCCGCTGGCTCTGGAGCGACTCGCCCGACGACGGCGACCCGGTCGGCCACCCGATGCTCGACACCACCGATCGCGCGCCCTTCGGCCGCGACTTCGCCTACGACGGCTTCGACCCGGTGCCGCCGCTGGCGCTGCCGTTCGCGAGCGCGAAGGAGGTCGAGGTCTGCCTCGGTTTCGGCGCGCACACGCACTACTTCGAGAGCGACCAGGCCGACGTCGCCTGGCTGATCGACTCGCTGGTCGCCTAGGCCTCGCGATATCGAAACACCCTAGGCGCCGCGCGGGGGGGCACCCCCAGAATCGTCGGTCAACGCGGAAGAGCGAACGAGCGATGGAAAAGACCTGGCTGAAGCAGTACCCCGTGGGTGTCCCGGCCGAGATCGATGTCGGCCAGTACCCTTCGCTGGTCGCCCTGCTCGAGGAGAGCTTCACCCGCTATGCCGATCGCACGGCCTACAAGTTCATGGGCAAGACGATCACGTTTCGCCAGGTCGACGAGGCGTCGCGGGCGTTCGCCGCCTGGCTGCAGGGCCAGGGCCTCGCCACGGGCGACCGTGTTGCCGTGATGATGCCCAACGTGCCTCAGTACCCGGTGGCCGTGGCGGCGATCCTGCGGGCCGGCTATGTCGTGGTCAACGTCAATCCGCTCTACACGCCGCGCGAGCTCGAACACCAGCTGAAGGACTCCGGCGCCAGGCTGATCGTCATTCTCGAGAACTTCGCCAGCGTGCTGCAGAAGGTGCTCGCCTCGGTGCCGACGAAGAAGGTCGTGCTCGCCGCGATCGGCGACATGCTCGGCTTTCCGAAGTCGCAGATCGTCAACTACGTCGTGCGCAAGGTGAAGAAGGCGGTGCCGGCCTTCGAGATCGCTGGTGCCGTCCGCTTCAACGACGCGGTGTCGCAGGGTCGCGGCATGAGCTTCACGCCGGCCACCGTCGGTCCCGACGACCTGGCGGTGCTCCAGTACACCGGTGGCACCACCGGACTGAGCAAGGGCGCGATGCTGCTGCACCGCAACCTCGTCGCCAACATCCTTCAATCGGAAGCCTGGTTCCAGCCGGCGCTGAAGAAGATCCCCGCCGGCGATCAGGTGGTCACGATCTGCGCCTTGCCGATCTATCACATCTTCGGTTTCAACACGAACATGATGCTGTCGATGCGCATGGGCGGCGCCAACATCCTGATCGTGAATCCGCGCGATCTGCCCGGCATGTTCAAGGACCTTCGCGGCGAGAAGTTCCACAGCTTCCCGGCCGTCAACACGCTCTTCAACGCGATGGCCAATCACCCCGACTTCGCCAGCGTCGACTGGAGCGGGCTGGTCATCTCGGTGGGCGGCGGCATGGCGGTGCAGAGCGCCACCGCCAAGCTCTGGCT
>JBDTCA010000241.1:0-6708 GCA_039923815.1 Caldimonas sp.
AGCTCGCTGACGTTGCTCTTGTGTGCTGCCGTGTGGATGGCACCGGCAGCGAAGAACAGCGTGATCTTGCCGAACGCGTGGGCGGCGATGTGCAGCACCGCGCCGATCAGGGAGAGTGGCGCCAGCACGGCGGTCGCCATCACGATGTACGACAGCTGGCTCACCGTGGAATAGGCGAGGCGGCGCTTCAGGTTGTCGGCGTTCAGCGCCACGACGGAGGCAGCGATGATCGTGAAGCCCGCCACCCACACCAGCCACTCGGCCGCGCCGGCTGCGGCGAGCGGTGCGAAGCCGAACACGTAGAGCACGACCTTGACGACGCTGAAGACCCCGGCCTTGACCACCGCCACGGCGTGCAGCAGCGCCGAGACCGGCGTCGGCGCAACCATGGCCGCCGGCAGCCAGCGGTGGACCGGCATCAGCGCCGCCTTGCCGATGCCGAAGGCGAACAGCGCCAGCAGGCCGGCGAGGGCGCCGGGCGACAGCTTGCCGGCGAGGATGCCGCCGACAGTGAAGTCGGTGGTGCCGGCCACGTGCCAGGTGAAGATGATCGCCGGCAGAAGGAAGAGGATCGAGGTGCCCATCAGCGTCATGAGGTAGATGCGGCCACCGCGTCGCGCCTCGGCGTTGCCGTTGTGCGTGACCAGCGGGTAGGTGACCAGCGTCAGCAGTTCGTAGAAGAGAAACAGCGTCAGCAGGTTGGCTGCGCGGGCGATGCCCATCGTTGCCGCCAGGGCGAGGGCGAAGCAGGCGTGGAACCGGGTCTGGTTCTCTTCGCGGTTTGCCCGCACGTAGCCGATCGCGTAAAGCGAATTCAACGTCCACAGGCTCGAAGCAACGAGAGCGAACAGCATGCCGAGCGGCTCGACGCGAAATGCGATCGACAGGCCGGGCAACATCTCGAACGCGCTCACTTCCGGGCGACCGCCCGCCAGGACGGTCGGCAGCAGGCCGCCCACGACCGCCAGCAGCGCCAGCGACGCCAGCATCACGATGGCGTCGCGCAGCGCCGGAAACCGGCCGAGCGCGCCGATGAGCACCGCCCCCGCCAGCGGCACGCCCATCGTCGCGACGATCAAGGCCGAAGAACTCACCGTCGTGGCCCCTGCATGAGCATCTCGGCGGCCGCTGCAGCCGAGCCGATCGTGAGGTCGGTCTGGACGCCGAAGTAGACGACGGCGGCGACGAGGAGCAGCGCCGGCGCGAGCAGTGACCACGGCGCTTCGCGTGCGGCAGCCAGTTCCGGTGTCGGCTCGCGCAGGTAGGCCATCTCCACGACACGCCAGACGTAGGCGACGGCGAGCAACGAAGAGGCGAGGATCAGGAAGACGATCCACCACTTGCCTTGCTGCAGCGCTGCCAGTACCAGGTACCACTTGGATATGAATCCCGCCGTGCCCGGCACGCCGATGAGCGAAAGGCCGCAGATGACCAGCCCCAGGCTCGTCAGCGGCATGCGCCTGCCGATGCCACGGGCCTCGGCAATGCGCGTGCTGCCGACCGTGGCGGTCACGGCGCCGAGCAGCATGAAGACCGCGGCCTTCGTGATGCCGTGGTTGAACATGTGGACGATGGTGGCCGTCAGGCCGGTCGTCGAGCTGAGCGACAGGCCGAGGATGATGTAGCCGATCTGGGCGATGCTCGAGTACGCGAACAGCCTCTTGAGGTCGGCCTGGAAGATCGCGATCACCGACGCGCCGAACATGCCGGCCACCGCCAGCAGCAGCAGCATCTCCTGCATCGGCAGGTGCAGGAAGACCTGGGCCGGCCCCAGGACCGTGAAATACATGCGCAGCAGCACGTAGACGGCAAGCTTGGTCGAGGTTCCGGCGAGAAAGGCGGACACCGACGACGGCGCGTACGTGTAGGCGTTCGGCAGCCACTGATGGAGCGGGAACAGGGCCATCTTGAGCGACACGCCCACCGTCAGGAAGGCCAGCGCGGCCAGCACCGGCCGCGCCCCCTGCGCCTGGCGAAGGCGCTCGCCCATGTCGGCCAGGTTGAGCGAGCCGGTCATCAGATAGAGCATGCCGATGCCGATGACGATGAAGGTCGCTCCGATCGTGCCCATGATCAGGTACTGGTATGACGCGACCAGTGCCCTGCGATCCTTGCCGAGGGCGACCAGCACATAGGTCGAGAGCGACGAGATCTCGAGGAACACGAAGATGTTGAACGCGTCTCCGGTGATGGCGATGCCGAGCAGGCCCGCCAGCGCGAGCGCGAACATGGCGTAGTAGAGATAGTGCTGCTCGCGCGCGATCTCGCGCTCGATGCTGGCGCGGGCGTACGGCAGCACGACGGCGGCGAGTCCGGAAACGAGCACCAGCATGAAGGTCGAGAGCCGGTCGACCCGGTACTCGATGCCCCAGGGCGGCGGCCAGCCACCGATCGCGTACGACAGCGTTCCCTGCTCGCCGACGCGCAGCCACAGCAGCACCGCGATCGCGAACGCGCTCCAGACCGCCGCCAGCACGACGGCGAAGGCCGCGTGGCGGTTCCGCAGCAGCACGGCGGCCGGTGCAGACAGCAACGGCACGACCACCTGCAAGGGCGGCAGATGCTCGGTCCAGCTCATCGTTGGTCCGGCGCCGCGGTCTGTTCGGCCTCGGGCCGGGCGTCGATGGCGAGGATCTCTTCCTCCTCGATCGTGTCGTAGGTCTCGCGGATGCGCACCACCAAGGCCAGGCCGAGCGCCAGCGTCGCCACGCCGACGACGATGGCCGTCAGGATCAGCACGTGTGGCAGCGGGTTCGAGTAGACCGTGAAGGCAGGGCTGATGATTGGCGCCGTGCCTCCGACGACCTTGCCGGGCGCGACGTAGAGCAGGTAGACCGAAGTCTGGAAGATGCCGAGGCCGACCAGCTTCTTGATGAGGTTGCTGCGCGCCACCACGACGAACAGGCCCGCCATCATCAGAAAGACGGTGACGAAGTAAGCGAAGTGCCCGAACAGGCTGTCAGGGCGGCCGTCGATCACTCCTCGCCCGCCCTGCGCCGATCGGCGAACATGTAGAAGATCTTCAGCATCACGCCCGACACCGTGACGGCGACGCCGACCTCGACCCAGAAGATGCCGCGCTCCTGACCGTGCACCGTGTCGTGGGACAGCACCGAGTAGTCGAGGAAGTTGCCGCCCAGGAGCAGGGCAGCGACGCCGACGCCCGCATAGATGACGACCCCGGCGGCCATCATCGTCTCGACCAGCCAATCAGGCGCCACCGCGCGGACCTCGCCGAGGTCGAAGACGAGGGCGTACAGGATCATCGCCGAGGCGAGGATCACGCCCGCCTGGAAGCCGCCGCCCGGGCCGAAATCGCCGTGGAACTGCACATAAAGCGCGAACAGCAGGATGAAGGGTATGAGAAGGCGAGAGACCACCCGCACGATCAGGTGATCGCTCACGAATCGTCGCTCCTGCGGCGGCGGCGCAGCAGCGCGATCACCCCGGCGCCGGCGGTGAACACGACCGTCGTTTCGCCGAACGTGTCGTAACCGCGGTAGCTGGCGAGCACGGCAGTGACGACGTTGGGAACGCCGGTTTCCGCCACGCTCTTTTCCAGGTATCTCGGTGCCACGTGCCGGTGGATCGGCGCATCGACATTGGAGAATTCCGGCAGGCCGAGCGATCCGTAGATGAGCACCGCACCCACGCTCGCCGAGACCGCCAGCGGCAGCCAGGGCCGGCGCTTCGTCCGCAACTCCTCGCTCCTGCACAGGAAGATCGCGCCGAGAAAGAGCACGGTCGAAATCCCCGCACCGACCGATGCCTCCGTCATGGCGACGTCGACGGCGTCGAGCGCGACCATGACGGTGGCCATCAGGAAGCTGTAGACGCTCGCCAGCACGACGACTGAAAAGAGGTTGCGGCTGCGGACCAGCGCCAGTACGGTGAGCACCATGAGCACCAGCAGCACGTTGATGATCAGGGCTTCGATGGCGCTTCCTCCTCTGGCGCGAGTACCGGGTCGAGCCCACGCGCCAAGGCCGCACGGGCCAGCGCGTGGGCTGCGGTCGGACTGGTGAAGAACAGCAGCAGGCCGATCATCGCCAGCTTGGCCGATACCAGCGTCGCCCCGGCCTGAATCACGAGGCCGAGCAGCACCAGCGCCGCGCCCAGCGTGTCGACGACGCTGGCCGCGTGCATGCGGGTATAGAAGTCGGGCATGCGGAGCATGCCGATCGCGCCCACGATGCAGAAGAAGCTGCCGGCCGCCAGGCAGGCCCAGCTCAGCGCGTCGACCCAGACGCTCACGGTGCGCTCTCCGGCTTATCGCCCTGGGGATCACCCAGGCTGCCGTAGCGGAAGTACTTGAGCACGGCGATCGTGCCGATCACGTTGAGCAGCGCATAGACGATGGCGAGATCGAGAAACTCGGGGCGGCCGGTGAGGAACCCGATCACCGCCAGCAGAAGGGTCGCGCCGGTGCCGACCGTGTTGGCGGCCAGCACGCGGTCGAACACCGTCGGCCCGAGGGCGGCCCGAACCAGCGCAAGGCCGACCGTGACGAGGAGCGCGAGCGCCGCCACCGCGAACATCAGAGCTGCGCCTCGAGCCGCGCCACGCGCGTGTCCATCTCGCTGTCGATCACACCGGCCGCACTGCTGCGCGTGATGCCATGAACGACGAAATGGTCGGGCTCGACCTCGATCGTGATGGTGCCGGGCGTCAAGGTGATCGAGTTGGCGTGGATGACAAGGCCGAGATCGGTCTTCTGCAGCGGCCGAATGCGCACCACGGTGGGCGAGATCGGCAGCCGCGGGTCGAGGATGACGCGCGTCACCGACCACGCGGATCGAGCGATTTCAGCGAGCAGCCAGATCCAGTAAGTCGCCAGGCCCAGCCCCCACCGCAGCCCGGGTCGGCCGCGTCGCTCGGGTCCGAACAATCCCATGCGATGGCTCAGCCAGACGACGGCGAGCGAGCTGCCGGCGCCTGCAGCGAGCAGAAAAGGCGTGAAGTAGCCGGAGAGCAGTACCCAGAACAGGCACAGCAACACATAGAGGCTGGCGTAGGGATTCAAGTACGGGTCGCGGCGAGCGGGTCGGGGGCGGGACTCGGGCGGATTGTAGGCAGCGCCCTGATGGCATCGAGCGACTCGGTAGGCATCGTCCGACGGCTGAATCCGAGCCGGAGCGACCGCATTCGCGTTGTCGCACACGTAGGATCGGCCACCGCGTCGCACTGCGCTTGCGCTCGGTCAGTCGTCGCGACGACCAACGCCATCCGTGACTTCCCGCGGTGCGATACTGGACCCGATTCTTGAGGAGTTTTTCGCGTGCCCCATGCGCTGCTGGTTGACGACGACGCCGACGCCGCCGAGACCATGGCGATGCTTATCGCCAGTGAAGGCTTCACCGTCGCCACGGCGGGATCGCTCCGCGATGCCCGGCGGCAGATTGCGCTGCAGGAACCCGACATCGTCCTGCTCGATCTGATGCTGCCCGACGGCAGCGGCATGGAGCTGTTCGCCGACGCGAAGGCCCTGCCCAACACCGAGCTGGTCCTGATCACCGGCCACGCCAGTCTTGACACCTCGATCCAGGCGTTGCGCCTGGGTGCCGCCGACTACCTCGTCAAGCCGACCAGCCTGAAGCAATTGCAAGGCGTGCTCTCGCGGGTGACGAAGCCGTCGGCGCTGAAGGCCGCTGCAGTCGATCTCGCAGAGGGCCTCGAGCGCAATGGTCACTTCGGCGCCCTCTGGGGCCGCTCAGCGCCGATGCGGGCGGTCTACCAGCAGATCGTGCGCGTGGCCGGCACCGCGGTCACCGTGTTCATCACCGGCGAGAGCGGCACCGGCAAGGAAGTGGTCGCACGGACGCTGCACGACCTCAGCCGCCGCCGCAACAACGCCTTTCTCGCCGTCAACTGCGGCGCCATCTCGCCGCACCTGATGGAAAGCGAGATCTTCGGTCACGAGAAGGGCAGCTTCACGGGCGCCGACCGGCAGCATCTCGGCTTTTTCGAACGCACTAGCGGTGGCACGCTCTTTCTGGACGAGATCACCGAGATGCCGCTCGACCTTCAGGTCAAGCTGCTGCGCGTGCTCGAGACCGGGACGTTCATGCGAGTGGGTTCGACGCAGACCCAGGAGACTGACGTTCGCATCATCGCTGCCACCAACCGCGATCCGTCGGAGGCGGTGAGCCGCGGCAAGTTGCGCGAAGACCTGATGTACCGCCTCAACGTGTTTCCGATCCACCTGCCACCGCTGCGCGAGCGTGCCGAGGACGTGCCGCTGATCGCCGAACATTTCCTGGTGCAGATCGGCGAACGCGAAGGCTCCGTCAAGCGCTACGCACCTGACGTGCTGGTGAGACTGGCCGGCCACCGCTGGGCCGGCAACGTGCGCGAGCTCCGCAACGTGGTCTATCGCGCCTATGTGATGGCCACCGGCACGGTGATCGTCGACGACTGCCTGCCCCAGCCGTACGGCACCTCGGCGAAAGACGCCGGCGGCGCGCCTGCATTGGCTGTGCGCATCGGCATGACACTGGCCGAGGTCGAGCGCGTCGTGACACTGGCCACACTCGAGCATCTCGGGCGCCACAAGGAGAAGACGGCTGCCACGCTCGGCATCAGCCTGAAGACGCTCTACAACCGTCTCAAGGAATATGCGGCCGACGAAGACGACCCGGTGTCTGAAACCGGCGCTCTCGACGAGGCGCATTGAGCCTCTCGATTGCGCCGCGTTGCAGGGCGCATGAG
>JBDTCA010000242.1:0-7437 GCA_039923815.1 Caldimonas sp.
TGGTCGAAGGCATGGCTTTCTACGGCCTGTTCCCGTTCATGAGCGAGCTGCTGCTGGCCACCACAGGGACGTCGACAGCATCGATCTCGGTCGAGACCGGCCTGGTGCTCGGCGCCTTCGGCATCGGCGGCCTGCTCTACGCCTTCTCGGTGCGGCTGCTGCTCCGCCGCTTCGGCGTGCGACGCATGTGCCTCTTCGGCTCGGTCGGCGCCGCCGTCTGCTACGCGGCGCTCACCGTCTCGCCGCTCTGGTGGCTCGACGCCGTCGCCATGTTCGCCGCGGGGATCAGCTTCTACATGCTGCACAACTCGATGCAGACCGAGGCCACCGAGCTGGCGCCTTCGGCGCGCGGTTCGGCGGTGGCGCTGTTCGCCTGCGGCTTCTTCATCGGCCAGGGCGTCGGCCCGCTGCTCTTCGGCGGCCTGCTGCATGGCCTCGGGCCGCGGTGGTCGCTGCTCGTGCTGTCGTGCACGATCGTTGCGCTCGGCCGCGTCGTCGTCGCCCGCGTCATCGACCGACGCGGGGTGCCCGCCGGCGCGGCCTGACCGCAAGGCCATCGACACGGCACGGCAGCAGCGCCGGTACGGCGCCACGATAATCGCCGCCTTTCCTGCCCCGAGGCGCTTCGCAGCGCGCCAGCCGTGCCGCTTCCCATCGACCCGATCCACATCAAGGCCTACACCGCAACGACCGCCGCCGGCGTCGGCAACGCCGCCTTGCTCGGCGCCTTGCGCGCCAACCGCAGCGCCCTGACGGCAAACGACTTCGGCCCCGAGCCATTGCCGACCTGGATCGGTCGGGTTGGCGGCCTCGAATCGATGGCCCTGCCGACCGAACTGGCGTCGTGGGACTGCCGCAACAACCGCCTGGCCTGGCTTGGTCTGGCCGGCGACGACTTCATCGACGCCGTCCACGCCGCACGCGGGCGCCATGGCGCCGCCCGCGTCGCCGTCGTGCTCGGCACCTCGACCTCGAGCATCGGCGCCACCGAGGACGCCTACCGCGGGCTCGATGGCAACGGTCGCTTTCCGGTCGGCAACCGCAACCCGCTCGTCCACACGCCGCATTCGCTCGCCAACTTCGTGCAGGCCGCGCTCGGCCTCGAAGGCCCGTGCGTCACCGTCTCCACGGCCTGCTCGTCGAGTGCCAAGGTGTTCGCAGCCGCCGAACGCATGCTCAGGCTCGGCCTGGTCGACGCGGCCGTCGTCGGCGGCGTCGACATGCTGTGCGGCAGCGTCCTGTTCGGCTTCAACGCGCTTCAGCTCGTTTCCTCGCAACCGTGCCGGCCTTTCGACGCCGACCGCGACGGCATCAGCATCGGCGAGGCGGCCGGCTTCGCGCTCCTCGAACGCGATCCTGCCGGCGAAGGCCGTGTGCATCTGCTCGGCTACGGCGAATCGAGCGACGCCCACCACATGTCGACGCCGCACCCCGAAGGGCTCGGCGCCGAGCGCGCGCTCGACGACGCGCTGGCCCGCGCCGGCATCGACGCCGCGGCAGTCGAACACATCAACCTGCACGGCACCGCGAGCACGAAGAACGACGAGGTCGAGGCTGCCCTGGTCGCCCGCCGGTTCCCCGTCTCGACGCACGCCGCCTCGACCAAGGGCATCACCGGCCACACCCTCGGCGCCGCCGGCATCGTCGAGGCCGCGGCCAGCCTGCTTGCGATCGAGCACGGCGTGCGGCCCGGCACCGCCAACACGCGCACGCTCGATGCCGCCTGCGGCGGCCAGGTCCGCATCGAGCCGGCGGCTGGCGAGGTGCGGGTGGCGCTCAGCAATTCGTTCGGCTTCGGCGGCAACAACTGCGTGCTCGTGTTCGGGAACGCGGGCGCGTCGCAGCGATCATGACCGCCGCATCGACGCACGTGTTCTACGTCGAGGCTGTCGCCTTCTGGGCGCCGACGCTGCCCGGCTGGCCGATCGCGCGCGCCGCCTTTCGCGGCGAAGGCGACCCGGTCGACCCACCGGCGAAGCGACCGGCGCCCGAAGTGCTGGCCGCGGCCGAGCGCCGGCGCGCCCCCGACACGGTGGCGCTGGCGCTCGAGGTCGCGGCGGCGGCGGTGGCGGCGGCCGGACTGCAGGCCAGCGAGCTGCCGTCGATCTTCACGTCGGCCCACGGCGATCTCGGCGTCAACGACTACATGTGCCGCACGCTGGCGACGCAACCGACCCAGATCTCGCCGACGCGCTTCCACAACTCGGTGCACAACGCCGCTGCCGGCTACTGGACGATCGGCATCGGCTGCCGCGAGGCGAGCTCGGCGCTGACCGCCTTCGACGCCAGCTTCGCCGCCGGCCTGCTCGAAGCGGCCACGCAATGCGAGGCCGACCACCGGCCGGTGCTGCTCGTCGCCTTCGACGTCGAGGCGACCGGCCCGCTGGCGACGGTGACGGTCAGCCAGGGCCTCGTCGCCGGTGCACTGGTGCTGGCACCCGACCCGAGCGAGCGCACGCTCGCCGCCTTCGAGTGGCGGCTCGCGCCAGGCCCGTCGGCACGCACGCCGCTGCGCTCGCAACCCGCCCGGGCGATCGCGGGCAATGCGATGGCCGATGCCTTGCCGTTCTTCGAGGCCGTGGCCTTCGATGCTTCTGCAGCCGAGCCGGACGCAGGCACCGCCGAGCTGCTGCTGCCGCTCTCGACGCAGCTGTCCCTGGCGCTTCGGCCGAGACCCTTCGCCGCGCGCGGCGATGTGCCGCGGGCATGATCGCGACGTGCCCCTCACCGCCACTCCTTCCGCTCGCGACAGCGCCTCCTCAGACACCGCCCAACACGACGTCGTCATCACCGGCGGTGGCCTCGCCGGCCTGACGCTGGCGCTGCAGCTCAAGAAGAGCTTTGCCGACCTCGACATCCTCGTTCTCGAACGGCGCACGCACCCGGTGCCGGTGGCGACCCACAAGGTCGGCGAATCCACCGTCGAGATCGGCGGCCACTATTTCGGCGACGTGCTCGGTCTGAAGGCGCACTTCGAGCAGCACCAGCTGAAGAAATTCGGCTTTCGCTTCTTCGCCAGCGAAGGCCGGCGCGACATCGATCAGGTCACCGAGATCGGCGCCAGCCGCTTTCTCTCGGTGCCGAGCTACCAGATCGACCGCGGCATCTTCGAGAACTTCCTCGCCGAAGAAGCCTCGCGCCGCGGCGTCCGCTTCGAGGCCGGTGCGCTGGTGCGGGACATCGTTCTCGCCGAAGGCAGCGAGGAGCACCGCATCGAATGGACGGCCGGGGGCGCGACGCATCGGGCCAGCGCGCGCTGGCTCGTCGATGCCTGCGGCCGTGCCGGCCTCGTCAAGAAGAAGCTCGGGCTGGCCGAGCCCAACGACCATGACGCCAATGCCGTCTGGTTTCGCATCGGCGAGCGCATCACGATCGACGACTGGTCGGACGATCCGGCCTGGCGGGCGCGGTGCGATCCGGCCGCGCGCTGGCTCTCGACCAACCACCTCGTCGGCCCGGGCTACTGGGTCTGGCTGATCCCGCTTGCCTCGGGCTCGCATTCGGTCGGCATCGTCTGCGACGCGAAAGCGCATCCGCTCGCGACCATGAACACCTTCGACAAGGCGATGGACTGGCTCGAGGTCCACCAGCCGCGCCTGTTCGACGAGCTCGACGGCAAGCGCGACAAGCTCCAGGACTTCGCCTTCTTCAAGCGCTTTTCCTACGGCTGCAAGCAGCTCTTCTCGGGCCAGCGCTGGGCGCTGACCGGCGAGGCCGGGCTCTTCCTCGACCCTTTCTATTCGCCCGGCAGTGACTTCATCGCCATCGCCAACACCTACATCTGCGAGCTGGTCGCGCGCGACCGAAGTGGCCGCCCGATCGACGCCCATGCCCGCCTCTACGACCAGATCTTCCACTCGTTCTACGAGAGCACGCTCACGCTGTACCAGGGCCAGTACGCGATCTTCGGCGACGCCGAAGTGCTGCCCGTCAAGGTGATCTGGGACTACACGTACTACTGGGGCGTGCTGGCCCAGTTCTTCTTCCATGATCGGATCGCCGACCTGCGTGCCCTCTCCGACCTGCGCGCCGAGCTGGCGCACTGCCAGCTTCTCAACGTCGCGGTTCAGGCGCTGTTGCGGGACTGGTCGGCGACACGGCCACGCTCGGCAAGCGACAACGCGGCCGTGATGCTCGACCAGGCCTCGCTGCCCTGGTTCGCCGAGCTCAATGCCAGCCTCAACGACCACCTCGACGATGCCGGTTTTCGCGATCGCATCCGTCAATCGACACGGCAGATGCGGGCGCTCGCGGCCGAGATCGCCGAGCGATCTCAGGCGAAGGGCTGGGGAGCGGACGGGGCGAGCGCGTTGCGGGCCGCTCTCGACGCCGGCCGGTCGTTCGATGCCCCGGTCCGGCGGGCCACTGCCGAGCCGATGCTCTTCCCGGTCGCGGCCTGACCGGACTTGTCGGCCAAGGGCGCGAAGTTCGGCGAAGAGGTCGGGACGGCAGGCGTCGCGCCGCGGTTCGTGCTCACCACTCGATCGCCTTGACGCCGATCGCCATGCGCCCGACCAGGTCGGCGAGCAAAGTCCTCACCGCGGCCCGCTCGACAGCCGGCCGGAACAGCGGCTCGCGCGCCGCGCACTGGGCCCGCAGATGCTCGGCGAATGCCGGTTCGGCCTCGAAGCGTCGCAACAGCGCGGCCAGCGCGGCACTGTCGCCGACCGGAAAGTAGCCGTCGTAGCCGGCACCGAGCAGGCCCACGTTGCCGTCGATGCGACTGGCCAGCACCGGCACGCCCGAGCGCACCGCCTCGATGACGACGTTGGCGCCGCCCTCGAGCCGGCTCGGGTGCACCAGCGCCGCCGCGCTGGCGATGCGGCGGCGCGCTGCGCCATGCGGCAGCGCGCCCAGCCAGCGGTAGTTCGGACAGGCCGCCATGGTCCGTTTCGCTTCGGCGCCGAGTGCGTCGTCGAGGGCGGCGCCGATGTGCGTGACGACGATGCCCGGCCCGGCCGCGCAGGCCGCCCGCATGAGGGTGAGCGGGTCTTTCTCGTCGCGCAGATGACCGACAGCGACGAAGCCGCCCATGGCCGCGCCGGCTCGCGCGACCACCGCGGTCGCCGACTGCACGATCACCCGCGTCTTGTCGCGCACAGCCGGTGGCAGGGTGGCGGCGCCGCCCTCGTGAAGCACGACGACAGCGCTGGCACACTCGAGAGAATGCCTGGCCGACGCATCGCCCTCCCGTCTCGCGAGATCGCCGTACAGGTCGGTGCCGGTCAGCACGAGCGCGATCGGCTTGTCCGGGCAGGCGAAGCGAAAGCGCGCAATCGAGGTCGCCGAGCGACGCGCGTGCAGCGCGATCAGCACGTCGATCGGCTCGCCGCTCCAGCCGAGCGCGATGTCGCAGGTCGAGACCGGGACGAGGAATCGCTCCCAGCGCGCCGCCGTGTGCGCATTGCCGTTGTTGGCACTCCCGGCAGCCGGCGACACGATGCGCACGCGCGGCAACACTGCGGGCTTCGAGGCGGGACTCATCGATCGATGATGGCACGCAGGACGTCGCGCCGATCGGCGCCTGGCCAAGCAGGCATGACCAGGCACGCAGCAGCCTGTGGTCGACGTCTCGATGACTGCACGGGCTTACAGTCGCCAGCTCGCGGGCAGCGCCCTCGCCGCGGCGTTGCGCGATAGCCGCGCGATCACGCTCGACCGTGTCGCCGATCTCGACGACGCCGCCTGGGCGGTGCCGCTCGGCCGCGGCCTGAACCCGATCGCCTGGGAGCTCGGCCACCTTGCCTGGTTCGCCGAGTTCTGGGTCCTGCGCGGCCCGCACATCCTCGGTCCCGCCGGTTTCGTCGACGCCGCGCGACCCGCGCGCATTGCCGGCCCCGACGCGCTCTACGACTCGGCGCGGCTCGCCCACGCCGACCGCTGGCGCCACACGTGGCCGACGCGAGAAGGCCTGTACGAGACGATGCAGGCGCAACTCGAGGCCTGCATCGAGGCGATTCCAGAGACCGCCGAAAGCCCGGTCGCCGACGCCGACGCCGCGCTCTATTTCCATCGCCTCGCCCTCTTCCACGAAGACATGCACGCCGAGGCGTTCACCTGGCTGCGTGCAGCGCTCGGCCTGGCCGCCCCGGCCAGCCTGCAGCTCGAGGCCATGGGCGCCCGTCGCGCCTTGCGCGTGGCCGCAGCCGACGCGACCGACGGCCGCGATCCCTCGGCTCCCGGCTTCTCGTTCGACAACGAGATGCCGGCTCGCACCGACTCCCTCGGCGCCTTCGAGATCGACTCGGCGCCGATCGACAACGCCGCGTTCCTTGCCTTCGTGGCGGCCGGCGGCTACGACGAGCCGCGCTTCTGGCCCGGTGCCGCCGCGGCCTGGCGAGCCGCGCACGGCTGCAGCCATCCGGCTCGCTGGCGCCGCCAACGGGGCGGCTGGCAGTCGCGGTGGTTCGATCGCTGGCAGCCACTTGCCGCCGACCTGCCGGTCGTGCACCTGAGCGCCTGGGAAGCCGAGGCCTGGTGCCTCTGGGCCGGCCGACGCCTGCCGTCTGCGACCGAATGGGCCCACGCGGCACAATCCGCCGCCGGGTTCACCTGGGGCGGCAGCGTCTGGGAGTGGACGGGTTCTCCGTTCGAGCCTTACCCCGGCTTCGTCCCCGGCCCTTACCGGGACTACTCATTGCCCTGGTTCGGCGACCATCGCGAACTGCGTGGCGGCTCCTTCGCCAGTCACGCGCGCCTGCATCACCCGTCATACCGCAACTTCTTCACTCCCGATCGAACCGACGTGTTCGCAGGCTTTCGCAGCTGCGCCGTCGCCTCCTGAACTGCACGACCGAACTGCCCAGAAAGACACCTGCCCATGACCTCCCGCCGATCGTTCGTCACCGCCTTCTCGCTCGTCGTGCTCCTGGTCGGTGGCGCGCATGCGCAGTCGCCCGGCGTGCTCCGCGTCTCGGCCATCCCCGACGAAGCCCCGACCGAACTGCAGCGCAAGTTCGAGCCGCTCGGGCGCTACCTGAAGAAGGAGACCGGGATGGACGTGCAGTTCACGCCCGTGACCGACTACGCCGCCGTGGTCGAAGGTCTCGCCACGAACAAGATCGACCTGGCTTGGCTCGGCGGCTTCACCTTCGTGCAGGCGAAGCTGCGCACCAACGGCGGCGTGGTGCCCATCGTGCAGCGTGCCGAGGACGAGAAGTTCACCAGCAAATTCATCGTGCCGATCCACAGCAGCGCCAAGACCCTGGCCGATCTCAAAGGCAAGACCTTCGTTTTCGGCTCGCCCTCGTCGACTTCGGGACACCTGATGCCGCGCTACTTCCTGTTGCGGGCGGGGGTCAACCCGGACAAGGATTTCAAGAACATCGCATTCTCGGGCGCGCACGACGCCACCGTCGCCTTCGTGGCGGCCGGCCGGGCCGAGGCCGGCGTGCTCAACGCGTCGGTGATGGACAAGCTCGTGGAGGCCAAGAACCC
>JBDTCA010000243.1:0-4546 GCA_039923815.1 Caldimonas sp.
AAGGACGGGATGGCCGTACTCGGGGCGTTGCGTGCCGGCGGCAACGCTGTTCCGGTGCTGATCGCGTCGGCACGCGATACCGTTCAAGACCGCATTGGTGGCCTGGAGGCCGGTGCGGACGACTACCTCCTGAAGCCGTTCGACCTCGATGAACTGATTGCCCGGATCCGCGCCATCCTGAGGCGGCACAACGGCAGCGGCTCGTCGCTTCTGAAGGCGGGCTCGATCATCATGGATCCCGGCCGCAAGTCGGTGACCCTCAACGGTGATGCCGTCGATCTCTCGGCGAAGGAGTTCGCAGTGCTGGAAGCCCTCATGCAGCGGCCGGGAAAGGTGCTGTCGCGGGAAGCGCTCGAGGAAGCGGTCTACGGCTGGAAGGATGAGATCGGCAGCAATGCGATCGAAGTTCATCTGCACCATCTGCGCAAGAAGCTTGGCTCGGATGCCATCAAGAACATCCGTGGCGTCGGCTACCGGGTCGACGGGAACCATGCGCTCCCTTGAGCGCTACCTGCTGGCCTGGATCCTCGGCGCGCTCAGTGTCGGCTCGATCCTGCTCGTTTTGGTGGTGTACGTGACCACGCTCGATGAGATGAACGAAGTCTTCGATGCCGACCTGAAAAATATTGCCACCGCGCTGGCCGGATACCGTGCAGCGAGGGGCGGCGTTTCCGCCGAGTCGATCGAGGATCCGAGCCGGGCGATCGCCACACCGGACGAGTCCGGAATTGTCACGTCGACCTGGTCGCTGTCGGGAGCGCGCCGATACGGTTCTGATCTCCGAGCGATCGTGCCCTTGGTCAAGGCGGCAGGACTGTCCCGCCAGCACGTTGGCGCTGAAGACTGGATCGTGTACACCGTCGCCCTTCCCGACGGATGGGCGCAGGCTGCGCAGCGTGTCTCGGCCCGGCGGGAGACCGCACGCGAATCGGCCGCCAACGTCATACCCCCGATGGTCGCCCTCGTCCTGATCGTCGGGGGGCTGTTGAGTTTTGCGTTGCGCCGAGGCCTCCGTCCGTTTGCGGCCGCGGCTCGCAGCGTCGCCCAGCGCAGCGCACGGTCCCTCGCGCCTATCGCCGCCGCTGACCTGCCCACGGAACTGGAGCCGATCGTCTCCTCCATCAACGACCTGTTGAGCCGCTTGTCGGCGGCATTCTCGGTCCAGAGGAGCTTTCTGGCCGACGCCGCACACGAGTTACGCACGCCCGTCACGGCGCTGCGACTTCAACTGCAACTGCTGGAGCAATCGGCCGACGAAGCCGAACGACACGATGCTCTGGCCGAGCTCAAGGCGGGGATCGATCGGTCGCAGCGGCTGATCGAACAGTTCCTTGAGATCTCGGGCGCCGAGAACGACGGCGATGCAAGGCCGATGGAGCCGGTCGATCTCAGCGAGTTGGCTCGTTCTATCGTGGCCGAGATGAGCCTGAAAGCGGAGCACGCAGGAATCGACCTCGGCTTCGGCGGCTCATCGGCAATCCAACTCCATGGACATCCGCACCAGCTCGGCGTCTTGCTGACCAACCTCATCGAGAATGCCGTGCGCTACACGCCGAGCGGCGGCAAGGTCGACGTCGATATCTCGGTCGAGCACGGTTTGCCCGTGCTTCGCGTAACCGACACGGGGCCGGGCATTCCCGAGGCCGAGCGAGGACGAGTCTTCAAGCGTTTCTATCGAGGTGAAAACGCGGACGAGCTCGCGCGGGACTCAAGCGGAAGCGGTTTGGGACTGGCCATCGTTCGCGCCATCACCGAACAGCACCACGCCTCGATTTCTCTATGCACGGCGCCGGGGGGTCAGGGCTTGGAGGTTCGGGTGGCTTTCCCGGCGTGAAGGAGCTACCGACCCTCGGGCCAGCTCAGCGCTTGGCCTTTTGGTCCGCAATCGCCTCTCGCTTTTGATCACGTGGCGACTCGATGGTTTTCGACAGGGCAGCACCGGTCACGGCATCGATCTGAATCTCGACGACATTGGGCGACTTGGCGTCCTTGATATCGAACGACCAGATGCGCCGACCGCGCTCGGTTTCGAGCTCTGCACTCTGGACCAGGCCGCCTGGAACGGCGGCGATGGCAGCCGAACGCGCAGCTTCCCTGGTCACAAAGGTGGAAGCTGCGAATGCGGTCGAGGCTGTCGCCGCGAGGCATGCGGCTGCGGCGAGGTGGCGTGCCACGCTCGGAGACTGAAAAACGTTGTCCATGTCGATCTCCTGTTTGATTCGGACTGAGGAAATCCGAAAGAATGCTCAGGATACGAGTCGTCACTGATGTACGACTTAAAAGCGTGGCAGCGCGTGCGAGGCTGCACACCGCGGCGAGATCAGCACCATCTCGTACACCTGGCTTCAGCCTGGCAAAGCGTCCCACGTTACGGCACGTCACAGCTTTGCGGCGGCGCGATTGCCCAATAGATGCGCGACGGCGCACCTTGAGGAGTTGCAACGCCGACGTTCATCCAATTCACAGTGGTGACGCCCTTGTTCGGCAGAGTGGAAGGATCCGCCGCGACATAGACCGCGCCTAGCCGTTCGAGCGCGGTCGGCGCTACCCAGGGCGACTTCATCCGATTGCCGCCTTCCAGCACCTGCGCCGTGCCACCGTTGTAGACCGAAACGACGCCGGCCTCAAAGCTCGGGCCTACGACGAGACGCAGCGGGCAGGGGGTGTCGTGTTTCCAATCGGCAAGAACGGCGTCGGCGAAGGCTTGGGCCGGGTATCTGCCGTCGACACGCGACTTGACGTTGCCGGCGGGGCTCTCGGCATCGGCGATGGACAGGGTGAGCAGCACCGCATGAACAGCGAGCGCAATGAAGATCCAACGGGCTCCAGCCACCGGCGCGATCGGGCGCAGGCGCCGGGCCAGCCACACGCTCACGAATTGCAGTGCCTGGTACCCCCAGTGGTTCTGCAGCTCGATGCCGAAGAGCGGCCCGGTGAGCACGGTCACGCACAGCGGGAATGCGATCAGCCCCACCAACCAAGCGCGTTGGCGGTGCTCGTCTCCAGTATTCACGTCAGGGCGTCGGCCGGGCGCCACGGCGAGCAGCCCGAACAGCAAGAACGGGCCGATGAGAAAGCGCAACTGCTGAGCGAGAAAGCTACACACATTCCAGGTCCGCTCGGCGGCGTTCAGCGAGCGGCCCATCTGCGTGGCGTACTCGAGTGCGGCGACGTGGCTCGCGAGCCACACGAAGTGCGGGGCCAACAAAATGGCAGCGATCGCGATCGACAAGGCCAGGCCGCGCCGGGCTCTCTTGGCCGCGAGCTCACCCGCCCACCAAGCGCCAAGCACGATGCCGGCCAGTGGCACCAGAGCTTGGTATTTCGATAGCACAGCCAAAGCGGCAGCGATGCCAGCGAGGCACCAGGCAACACCGTGCCGGCCTGGCTTGAGGGCCGAGATCACACACCAGGCAGTGCCACTCACCGTGAGCAGCATCACCGAGTTGTGATTGAAGAGCGATGCGCGAGCGGTGAAAGAGTGGCCGAGGCTCAGCATCAGCAACGCGAGTGCCGCGGTCGGGCGGCCGAGCAAGTCGCGGGCAATCGCCCAGGTGAACCAGGATGTGCCGAAGAAGCAGACTGCGCCGAGCGCATCGGCCCAGTAGATTGAAGGACCAAACGCCGCAATGGCCGCGGCCAGCATCCAGGTGGGCAGTGGCGGATGCTTGTGGTAGCCCCACTCGACGCCATGAGCCCAGACGAACTGCTCCAAGTGGTCGCCCCACTGGCCGCTGCTCGTGACCACATAGGCCAGCGCCCACAGGGCGATGGTGGCCATCACCAGAACGGGTGCCATGCCGACGACCACTCGCGATTCGGGGGCAACGTCTCCGAGAGTCACAGCCGATGGGCCCATGCTGGAACTAATTTTTCGGAGCATCACAAAGCGTCGAACCGGCGGTGCTGGCTGCGGCTAGATATTGTCCGCGCACTTGAGCCCGAGCCGCCGAAAACTGCAGAGCCAGATCATGACCTGGCCGAGAGGGCCGTGTTGCGGCAGCGCCGTGGCGGACCGATCCGCGGTCGACGATGACCTGCAGGGTCACGCGCAGGGCACGCTCGTGGGCTTCGTCCAGCGGCATCGTGCGGCGAGTCGGTTCCGGGGTCGCCGTGCCTGCGACCGCAGGCGACCGCCATGCCGATGCCGGCAGCAACACGCCACGCCGGCATCGCCCGGGACCTCGATGCCGAGCCGGCGGGCACCCACGGCCGACATCGTGCTGAGAAAGCCTGGGCGCATGACGCCCTGCACCGCCGACCGACGATCGGTGTCGAGCCGCGCCGCGACGGTTTCGCCCAGGCCGTTGCAAACCAACAGCCGAGCCGTCGTCGAAGGCAGCCACGTCGACGGCCACCGCTCGGGCGCCCCGGTCACGACCGGGAAGTCGTCGTCACGTCGGTCGGCGTGAAGGTCACATCGACGATCTTTGCGCCCCTGCCGGATGCGCTGCGCGCTCTGGCCCAGGCAGGGACGCGGCGAACAGGATTCCTCCGACATCTTCGTGATCGGAGACAAAGGGTTCAGACGCCAGAACGCCCATCA
>JBDTCA010000244.1:0-4225 GCA_039923815.1 Caldimonas sp.
GCATCAGCCGCGAAGGCGAAGTCATCGACATGGGCGTCGAGCAGAAGATCCTCGAGAAGAGCGGCTCCTGGTATGCCTACAACGGCGAGAAGATCGGCCAGGGCAAGGACAACGCACGCGAGTTCCTGAAAGAGAACCCCGAGCTTGCGATCGAGATCGAGAACAAGGTCCGCACCGCGGTCGGCATTCCGCTGCTGCCCAGCGTTGCCGACGAAGCACCGGCCAAGCTCAAGGTCGTGAAGGAAGCGGCTGCGGGCTGAGCCTGACCGGCCAAACGAGGGGCGCAGCGTGCGAGCCCGTCCGCCTCGCTCGCTGAAGTCACGGGCCCTGCAGCTGCTCGCGCAGCGCGACCAGAGCCGGCTCGAATTGCGCCGCAAGCTCCTGCGGTATCTGCAGCGCGAGGCGGCCGACGCGGCTCGGAGTGCCAGCGCGGCCAGCGCGGATCCATTCTCGGTGTCCGTCGAGACCGATGCCGAACCTCCCGCCACAACGGTCGACGCACTCCTCGACTGGCTGGCGGCGAACGGTTTTCTTTCCGACGAGCGCTTCGTCGAGTCGCGTGTCCACGCCCGCGAGGAGCGCTTCGGCAACCTTCGCATCCGCAGCGAGCTTGCGCAGCACGGCGTGGCGGCGCCGCCCGAGGTTGCCGAAGCGCTCGCTGCATCGGAGCTCGGCCGCGCCGCCGCAGTTCGCGAGCGCCGGTTCGGCGCGGTGCCCGCCAGCCCCGCCGATCACGCTGCCCAGGCGAGATTCCTGGCCGGGCGCGGCTTTTCGCCGGAGGTCGTGCAGCGGCTGCTGCGGCAACTCAGGCGCGATCGAATCGACACACCGCCGACGCGTTGAGGCTGCCCGAGCGGCCGATTCACAGCGAGGGTCGCGTGCTACATTCGTCGGCCTTTCGCCGGGCGCCAGCGTTTCTTTTCCCGCCTCCCCGAGCATCCTTTCCCGATGAAGATTCACGAGTACCAAGGCAAGGAAATCCTTGCCCGATTCGGCATTCCGGTGCCGCGCGGTTATCCGGCTTTCAGCGTCCGCGAGGCAACTGAAGCGGCCCAGAGGCTCGGTGGTTCCGTCTGGGTCGTCAAGGCGCAGATCCACGCCGGCGGCCGTGGCAAGGGCGGTGGCGTCAAGCTCGCCCGCACGCTCGAAGAAGTCGGCCAGCTGGCGGGCGAGATTCTCGGCATGCAGCTGGTCACGCACCAGACCGGGCCCCAGGGCCAGAAGGTGCGCCGTCTGCTGGTCGAAGAAGGCGCCGACATCAAGAAGGAGTACTACGTCGCGGTGCTCACCGATCGCGCGACGCAGACCGTCGCGATGATGGGCTCGAGCGAAGGTGGCATGGACATCGAGAAGGTCGCCCACGACACGCCCGAGAAGATCGTGCGCATCTTCATCGACCCGGTCGCCGGCATCACCGACGCGGCTGTCGCCGAGCTCACGCGCGGCATCGGCGTGCCGCAGGAAGCCGAGGCCCAGGCCGTCGACGTGCTGAAGAAGCTCTACGCCTGCTACATGGAAACCGACGCGTCGCTCGTGGAGGTCAACCCGCTCATTCTCGAGGGCGGCAAGAACGGCGGCCCGCAGACGATCAAGGCACTCGACGCCAAGTTCAACTTCGACTCCAACGCCATCTATCGCCACCCCGAGATCGCCGCCTATCGCGACCTCGACGAGGAAGACCCGGCCGAGATCGAGGCCAGCAAGTTCGACCTCGCCTACATCCAGCTCGACGGCAACATCGGCTGCCTGGTCAATGGCGCGGGACTGGCGATGGCGACGATGGACACGATCAAGCTGTTCGGCGGCTCGCCGGCCAACTTCCTCGATGTCGGTGGTGGCGCTTCTGCCGAGAAGGTCACCGAGGCCTTCAAGATCATGCTCGGCAACCCGAAGGTCAAGGCGATCCTCGTCAACATCTTCGGCGGCATCATGCGTTGCGACACCATCGCCGAGGGCGTCATCGCCGCCTGCAAGGCCACCAACCTCACCGTGCCGCTGGTCGTGCGCATGAAGGGCACGAACGAGGAGCTGGGCAAGAAGCTGCTCGCCGATTCGGGCCTGCCCATCATCAGCGCCGACTCGATGGCCGAAGCCGCGCAGGCCGTCATGGCCGCACTCAAGTAGGCCGACGCAGAGCATGAGCATCCTGATCGACAAGAACACCCGCGTGATCACGCAGGGCATCACCGGCAAGACCGGCCAGTACCACACGCGCATGTGCCGCGACTACGCCAACGGCCGCGAGTGCTTCGTCGCCGGCGTGAACCCGAAGAAGGCCGGCGAGGACTTCGAAGGCATCCCGATCTTCGCGACGGTCAAGGAGGCGGCGACAAACACCGGCGCCACCGTCAGCGTGATTTATGTGCCACCCGCGGGCGCCGCGGCGGCGATCTGGGAGGCCGTCGAGGCCGAGCTCGATCTCGCCATCTGCATCACTGAGGGCATTCCCGTTCGCGACATGCTCGAGATTCGAAGCCGGATGCGCGAGCGTGAAGCCAGGGGCGGCAAGAAGACGCTGCTGCTCGGCCCGAACTGCCCCGGGCTGATCACGCCCGACGAAATCAAGATCGGCATCATGCCGGGCCACATCCACCGCAAGGGCCGGATCGGCGTCGTCAGCCGCTCGGGCACGCTCACCTATGAAGCGGTGGCGCAGATCACCGAGGTGGGGCTGGGCCAGTCGACTGCCGTCGGCATCGGCGGCGACCCGATCAACGGGCTGAAGCACATCGACATCATGAAGCTCTTCAACGACGATCCCGAGACCGACGCCGTCATCATGATCGGCGAGATCGGTGGCTCCGACGAGGCCGAAGCGGCGCGCTGGTGCAAGGCGAACATGAAAAAGCCCGTCGTCGGTTTCATCGCCGGCGTCACCGCGCCGCCGGGCAAGCGCATGGGCCACGCCGGCGCGCTGATCTCGGGCGGTGCCGACACCGCCGACGCCAAACTCGCTGTCATGGAGGAGTCGGGCTTCACGGTCACGCGCAATCCTTCGGAGATGGGTCGCCTGATGAAGGCGCTGGTCTGAAGTCGGTTCCCGGGGCCGCGCCCCGCCTCGCTGTCGCAAACGCATGGATCTGAGTTCGGGCGCCCTCTGGGGCGCGCTAGGCGCGATCATCGTCGCCAACATCCTGCTTTCTGGCGACAACGCCGTCGTCATCGCCATGGCCGCGCGCTCGCTGCCGCCACCGCAGCAGAAAAAGGCGATCTTCTGGGGCAGCGCCGCCGCCATCGTCATGCGCGTCGTGCTGACTGTCGTGGCAGTGCAGATGCTGCAGATCCCTTACCTGAAGATCGTCGGCGGTCTCGCGCTGCTCTGGATCGGCGCCCAGCTGCTCGTGCATACCGAAGAGGAAGGCGAAGCGAAGGAACAGAGCACGATGTTCGCCGCCATCCGCACGATCCTCGTCGCCGATCTGGTGATGAGCATCGACAACGTCATCGCCGTCGCCGGCGCCGCCGACCGGGCACCCGAGGCCTATCGCGTGCCGCTCCTCGTCGTCGGCCTAGGGCTCTCGATCCCGCTCATCATCGCCGGCAGCACCTTGCTGATGAAGGTGATGGACCGATTCCCGATCATCATCACCCTCGGAGCGGCGCTCCTTGGCTGGCTGGCCGGCGAGATGTTCGTCACCGATCCGGCTGTGGCCGCGTGGTTCAAGGCCCGGCTCCCGCACGCCGACCTGATCTCGGGGATCGGCGGCGCGGTGCTGGTGGTCGTCGCCGGCAAGTGGCTGCACCACCGGCAAAGCCGAATCGCCACGGCAACGATCTAGCCGGCGCGAGCCGATGCACAATTCCCGGCGCCCACAGCCCCTTCGCCCAGCCCCGTGCCGATGATGACGCTCGAATTCCATTGCGCCTCCGACACCGGCAGGGCGCGCAACAACAACGAGGACTCCGCCACCATCGACGAGGCGACGTCGCTCGTCGTGCTTGCCGACGGCATGGGCGGCTACAACGCGGGCGAAGTCGCGAGCGGCATGTGCACGTCGTTCATCAAGACCGAGCTCGGCCGCTGGCTCGCCGAAGCGTCGGAGTCGGCCACCGACACCGACGTGCGCAGGGCGATGGACATCTGCGTCGACAACGCCAACCGCGCCATCTTCAACGCCTCCAACTCGAATCCGCAATACGCCGGCATGGGCACGACGCTCGTCGTCGGTGTCTTCCGCGAGAACCGGCTGCTGCTCGGCCACGTCGGCGATTCGCGCTGCTACCG
>JBDTCA010000245.1:0-4075 GCA_039923815.1 Caldimonas sp.
GGCCAGCAGGACGTCGCCGAGCGGCGAGACGTAGTGCATCTGCGCCGTGATGGGACGAAGCGTCGGGCGGGTCGTGTCGTTCATGATTTTTCTCCGGAAGAAAGTGAATTCCACAGACGCAGCAGCGCATAGGCGCGCCACGGCCGCCACGCTTCGGCGCGCGCCTCGGCTTCGCGCGGCGACCTCGTCGAGAAGAGCTGCCGCATCGCCTTCAGCGCGGCAATGTCGCCGGGTGGAAACGCGTCGGGCCAGCCGAGGGCGCGCATCGCGACGTAGTGCGCCGTCCAGGCGCCGATGCCCGGCAGCTCGCGCAGCCGCTCGACGAGTCGATCGGGCGCCGCGCGTGCGGCGAGCATCGGCGCCAGCGTCGGCCACTCGCGCGCAAGCGCCTGGATCGCACCGACGCGGCTGCGGATGATGCCGAGCTCGGCGATGCGCTCGATCGGCTCGAAGGCCAGCACGGTCGGCGCTGGGAAGGTGCGCGCGATGTCGGGCCAAGGCGTGGCCAGGTCGGTGCCGAAGCGTTCCACGAGGCGCCGCGCCAGGGTACGGGCAGCCGCCACCGTGACCTGCTGGCCGAGGACGGCGCGCACCGCGAGTTCGAAGCCGTCGACGCTGCCTGGCAAGCGCAGTCCGGGCGCGCCGGGCAGGCCGGCAAGGGCGGCGTCGATCGTCGCCGGTGCGGCGTCGAGATCGAGCCAGCGGCGGGCGTGCGCGATCATGGCGCCGCTCGCGGGGCCGAGCACCGGTGCGAAAGTCAGGCGCACGCGCGCCGTTGCCGGCATGAAGCGCGCCTCCATCCAGCCCGCCTGCGCACCGGCGACGCCGGCACGGACGCTGCGTCGAACCGACAGCCCCTCGACCGCCTCGATGCCGGGGATCGCGCGCAGGGCAATGAAGGCGAGCAAGGTGTCGGTGTCGTAAGGGGCACGGTAGCCAAGGGTCACGGCGATGGGCGCTGCGACTTCGTCACTGGCAGATCGCTCGATGGTGCCGTGGCCGCCGCGACGCGATCCGGCCACGACGGTGGGCGATGCCGTGCGCCGGAGCCGCGTCGGGTTCATGCGGTAGCCGCCGACGAAGGCCGCGTTGAATCGGCGCAGGCTGCGAAAGCCGCTCGATAGCGCGACCTGCGCGACCGGCATTCGGGTGTCGGTGAGAAGCTGCTTGGCGAGAAGCAGGCGGCGCGTCTGCAGATACTGCAGCGGCGTGACGCCGTGCTCGGCGAAGAAGATGCGGCGCAGGTGACGGTCGCTGACGCCGAGGCGGCCGGCGATCGTGGCCACGGCCGGAGCGTCGCCGCTTGCGGCGCTGTCGTCGAGCGCAGTCTGGGCCTGCCGGGCCAGCGTGCGCGAGGCATCCATCACCGTCCAGGGCAGGCCCGGCCCCGGCGCGATCTCGGGCCGACACTTCATGCAGGGGCGGAACAGGGCGGCCTCGGCCTGCGCCGGCGTCGAGAAGAAGAGACAGTTGCGCCGCGCTGGCATGCGCACGCGGCAGATCGGGCGGCAGTAGATGCCGGTCGATGTCACGCCGACGAAGAGCCGTCCATCGAAGCGAGCGTCGTGCGCAAGAAGGATCTGGTAGGCCGCGTCGGCATCGATCGTCATGCGTCGATTATGGTCAGCGTGCCCGTGGCGACTGGCCGTTTCCGGACATGTATACCCGACGCGGAGTGGCCGCGAAGATGTCCGGTGTCGAATACCTGCAGACGTGAGCCGACAAAGCTGACCGGGGCTGCCCGCCGAGTGCAGGCATAGGGGCATCGGCGCGCGGCGTACAGTCCTGCGCCGATGTCGACTAGCCGCCCCTTCGCACCTTTCTACGCGCTGGCGCGCACGCCGCGCTCGCCCCGTACCGTCGCGCTCTGGCTCGCCCTCTGGCTGGCCGTCGCGGGCAACCTCGCGCTCTGGCGCGAGCTGTGGCGCATCTTCGGCGGCATCCCTGCGCTGCCGACGATGCTCGGCACTTTCGTGGTCGTGCTGGCGGCGACGTCGGCGTTGATGGCCTTGACGGCCTGGGGTCGGTGGTGGAAGCCGGTCTGGATCGTGATCCTCGTGGCCGCTGGCGTCGCCCAGCACTTCATGCTGACCTACGGCGTCGTCATGGACAGCGCCATGCTCGCGAACACCGTGCAGAGCGACCCGCGCGAAATGCGCGACCTCATCGGCCTCGGCTTCGCAGCGAACCTGATGCTCGTGGTTGCCCTGCCGACGGCGCTGCTGCTCGTCGTGCCCGTCAGGCGAACGAGATGGTGGCCGCAGCTCTGGAAGAACGCAGCGCTCTTCACGACCGCTGTGGCGTTGACGCTGGCGAGCGCCTTCGCGATGTACAGCCAGCTGGCACCCGTCGTGCGCACGCACATGAACCTGCGATACATCGTCAACCCTCTGGCCGGCTTCAGCTCGGCGGTGTGGATCGTGGCGCGGCCGTTCTTCACGATGGAGAAGGGACTTGTCCCGATCACCGCAGGCGCCCGACTCGGGCCGAGTTACGCCGCCGCAGGCAAGCCGCCGCTGCTGGTGGTCGTGGTTGGCGAGACGGCGCGTGCCGACCACTTCGCGCTCAACGGCTACCCGCGCGACACCACCCCCGAGCTCGCGGCGCGCCACGTCTGGAGCTTCAGCGATGTCTGGTCGTGCGGCACCGACACCCGCGCGTCGGTGCCATGCATGTTCTCCTCGCTCGGCAAGGAGGCCTTCGAGAAGCGCAAGTCGGAGCACGAGAACCTGCTCGACGTCCTGCAGGCGGCCGGTCTCGCCGTGCTCTGGCTCGACAACCAGGCCGGCTGCAAGGAAGTCTGCGCGCGGGTGCCGACGGCTTCGACGAGCGACCTCGCGAAAGATGTTGCCGACAGGTTCTGCAACGACGGCGAATGCCTCGACGGCGCACTTCTCGTCGGCCTCGACGAACGGCTCGCCAAGCTGCCGGAAGAACGCCGCAAGAAGGGCATCGTTCTCGTCATGCACCAGATGGGCAGCCACGGCCCGGCTTACTTCAAGCGTTCCGCGCCGGCTCAGAAGCGCTTCATGCCCGAGTGCACGAACACGACGCTGAGCCAGTGCGCGCCGGGCACGCTGATCAACGCCTACGACAACACCATCGTCGCCACCGACCACTTCCTCGCCGGCACGATCGACTGGCTGGCGAAGCGCTCGGCCGACAACGTCACCGCGCTGCTCTACATGAGCGACCACGGCGAGTCGCTCGGCGAAACCGGCATCTACCTGCACGGCCTGCCGTACTCGCTCGCGCCCGACGTGCAGAAGCACGTGCCCTTCGTGGCCTGGATGAGCGACGGCTTCGTCGGCCGGCGCGGCATCGACCGCAGCTGCGTCGGCGCCGGCACGGGCGCACACCTCAGCCACGACAACCTCTATCACAGCGTCCTCGGCCTGCTCGACGTTGCCTCGCCGACCTACCGCCCACAGCTCGATGTCTTCGCCGCCTGCCGGAAGGCGGCACTGCATTGAAGAGCCGTCAGGACACGATGTAGGTGGCGTTCCCGGTCGCGAGCAAGCGACCGTCGCGGTCGGCGAACTCCATGCGCACGGAGGCGACCCGCGAACCGAGGCGCATCACATCGGCGCGCAACGAGAAGATCGCGCCAGTGGCCGGGCGCAGATAGTCGATGCGCAGGTCGATGGTGCCCAGCCTGGCGAAGCGGCGGATGCGATCGGCTGGCGCCTCGTCGGCATGACGAGCACCGAGGGCGGCCAACACGGCGACGCCGGCCATGGCATCGAGCGCAGCGCTGATGACGCCACCGTGCAGGCGCTGGTGCAGGTCGTGGCCGATGAGGTCGGGGCGCATCGTCAGGTGGCCGGTGACGCTGTCGGCGGCGATGTCGTCGATGCGCAGACCGATGACGCGATTGAAGGCGATGCGCTCTTCGAACAACGTGCGAAGCGACTCCACGAAGTGCGGTTCGAGCGGCGCAGGCGAGGGACTTTCCGTGGGTGTCGACATGGCGGGAATCATCGCATCCGACCGACGCGGCGCCGTCACCCGCTGCCCGGGCGCCTCAGCGCCGCACCGGCAGTGTGTGCATGTGCTTGGCGATGATGCCGAGCAT
>JBDTCA010000246.1:0-8304 GCA_039923815.1 Caldimonas sp.
GTCTCCGGCTTCTCGCCCCTGCCGGTCGCAGCGTTACCCGCTTCGACATCCGGCCAAATCCGCGAGGCAGTGGCTCCGCCGGGTTCAGTCCTGTCCTGGACCGATGCCTCGGGTGAAACCCAGACGATGATCCGACCTCACGGCTCGCACGACGTGACCGCGTTGTCGAGTGGTCCTCCGGTGGCGCCCGATGACCTCGATCTGGTGCTCGACTTCGGCAGTGCACCGGCGGCGTCGGTCGCGGCGCCACCCCCCGCGCCTGTCGCACGGCCACCGCGAGCGGCACCGTTACCGGCATCGTCACCCACCTCACCCACGTCACCGCAGCAGACCTCGGTTGCTGGCACACCGGCGTCGCCGCCCCCCCTTGATCACGTCGCTGCCGCTGCCGCTGCGCCGGCATCGCCGGTGGGAGGTGGAGCCGCGTCGAGTGCTGACATGGTGGCTCTGACGGCGGCTCTGCGAGAAGGACTGAACGTACCTAACCTGCCGGCCGACGCACTCGTGCTGACGCCGGCGCTGATGCGCCTGTTGGGTCGCCTCGTGCACGAAGCGACGCGAGGCACTGTCGATCTGCTGGTCGCACGCGCGGCGCTCAAGCGCGAGATCCGCGCCGAGGTGACGATGATCGTGACCCGCGAGAACAATCCGCTCAAGTTCTCGCCCTCGGCCGAAGTTGCGCTTGGTCACCTGCTGAGCCCGCCGGCGCGTGGCTTCATGGAACCCGATCGGGCGATGCGCGATGCCTACGACGACCTGCGCGCACACCAGTTCGGCTTTCTCGCCGGCATGCGCGCCGCGCTCGAAGGCATCCTCAAGCGTTTCGATCCGGCCAGGCTCGAGGGCAAGCTGACCGAGAAGTCGTTCCTGGCCAGCCTCATCCCGGCCAAACGCAAGGCTCGCATGTGGGACGCCTTCACCGAGATGTACGGGCAGATTTCGGCCGAAGCCTCCGACGACTTCCACGAGCTGTTCGGCAAGGAATTCCTGCGCGCCTACAACGAGCATATCGATCAACTCGCGAAGGATCGGCCATGATCCTCGGCGCCGGAGGCTGACCATGCAGATGGAACTGGCGACCCTGTCGCGGCGCGGTGGGCGCAACTACAACGAGGACGCCTGCGGCCATTGGCATTCCGACAGCCAGCTCTGCTGCGTCGTGGCCGACGGCGCCGGTGGCCACGGTGGCGGCGACAAGGCCTCGAAGATCGCGGTGCAGTTCATCCTGGGCGGCTTCGCGGCCTCGCCCGACGGCGGCGGCGAGGCGATCCAGCGACTGATCGTCGACACCAACCGCTCGATCATCCAGCACCGGGCCGACGACCGTGCCTTGCAGAACATGCACAGCACCGTGGTGGCGCTGTTCATCGACCTCGAGCGCCACGTCGGCTCCTGGGGCCACTGCGGCGACTCGCGTCTCTACGTGTTCCGCGGTGGCCGTATCTCGACTCGCACCCGCGATCACAGCCTCGTGCAGTCGCTCGTCGATGGCGGCATGCTCGCTGCTGCCGACATGCGCTCGCATCCGCAGCGCAGCGAGTTGCTGTCGGCACTCGGCGTGGGTGAAGAGGACCTGCAGGTCTCGGTCCCGGAGCGGTCGTGGCAGCTCGAAGCAGGCGATGTGTTCCTGCTCTGCACCGATGGTGTCTGGGAGTTCGTCGAGGACGATCAGCTCGAGCTCGCTCTCGCATCGTCAGCGAGTCCGCTCGCCTGGCTGCACGAGCTCGAGCGCAATGTTCTGCACGGCGCGGCGCACAAGCCGCGCCACGACAATTTCACGGCGCTGGCGGTCTGGGTGAGCGGCCTCTAGCCGCCACCTCGACCCGGCACCAGCGTCGGCCATAGCGTCAACAACGGGGGCCACACATGCCGAAGCACGTTTGTTCGGGAGCTCTGCTTCAGTGCACATTCGGCGTC
This sequence comes from Caldimonas sp., assembly GCA_039923815.1. GTDB lineage: Bacteria > Pseudomonadota > Gammaproteobacteria > Burkholderiales > Burkholderiaceae_C > Schlegelella_A. Next base: position 1,918 of record JBDTCA010000246.1, read on the forward strand.
GCGCCGAGTGCGCTCACGGTCTTGCCGATCAACAGGATGCTGACCTCGAGCATGCCAGCGGCCAACATCATGGACAACAAGCCGATGGTCAACATCATGCCGTTCGGCATGTGCACGAGCGTTGCCAACCCCATGGTCGCGAGTGCCACCTCGGCTGCGCTCGGCGTGCTGACGCCGATGCCGTGCATCCCCAACACCGTGGCACCGTGGGCGCCGGGCTCGGCCAACATCATGCTGGCCAACATGCCCACGCTCAACGACACGTCGAAGCTGAACTGCCTGTGGGGCGGAGTGATCTCGGTTTCCATGCCTGGTCAGATGACCGAAGACATTTCCTGATCACCGGCACGTGCGGCAGCGCATGCGTCCCGGCGGGTATCGGTCGACGGAGTTTGCAGGTCCTGCAAGCCCCCGCCATGCAACACCTCTCCGAACACGCCAGCTTCGTGCTTCGACAGAGGGCAGATTCCGTATCGAGCGGCGTGGCGTTCAAGTAAAGTCGGTTCGCTATCGGGGCGCGGCAGTTCTCGTCGCAGCGTCTTTCGGGCACATGAACAAGAACGGCCGCGGCGAACCGATCCGCCATCGACCGAAGACGGGAAGTCCTCAGTTCACGCGATCGCTATGACCTGGCACAACAAGGTGGTTTGGACGGAGGGGATGTTCCTGCAGCCCCAGCACTTCCAGCAGCACGATCGCTACTCGGAGTACCAGTTGCGGCAACGCCTGGTGGCGACCGTCGGCCACGGCTGGGGCTTCACCTCGGTCGCTCTCGACGATGCCGCGCTCGCCATCGGCAAGCTGTCGCTCGCCTCGGCCCAGGGCCTGCTTCCCGATGGCACGGCGTTCTCGATTCCGAGCAACGACGCAGCCCCCGCCGCGATCGACATCCCGGTCGACGCTCGCAACGAGCGCGTCGTCCTGGCGCTCGTGCTGCAGCGTCCGGGCATCGTGGAATCCGATGCCGAGCAGGCTGCCGGCTCGATGGGACCTCGCTATCACGTCGCCGAGATCGACGCCGGCGACAGCAACACCAACGTCGACCGAGACACCACGATCCAGATCGGGCGACTCAACTTGCGCCTGATGCTCGAGCGCGACGCCGGCGAGGGCTACGCCACGCTCGGGCTGGCGCGTGTGGTCGAGCGTCGCGCAGACAACAAGCTCGTGCTCGACGCGCAGTACATCCCGCCGATGCTGCATGCGCCGGGCCACCCGATCCTCGACGGCTACGTGCGCGAGCTGTGCGGCCTGCTGCATCAGCGCGGCGAGGCGCTGGCGGCGCGACTGTCGCAGCCGGGAAGGGGCGGCGTCGCCGAGATCGCCGACTTCCTGCTGCTCGAGGCCGTGAACCGGTCGCAGCCACTCTTCATGCAGTTGCAGCAGCGTTCCGTGCTGCATCCGGAGATGCTCTACGCAGCCTGCCTGAGCCTGGCCGGCGATCTCGCCACCTTCCGCGAGAAGCGCCGGCCACCGCCATTTCCCGAGTACCTGCACGACGATCTGCAGCGGTGCTTTCGCGCCGTCATCGACGACCTGCGTCAATCGCTTTCGATGGTCATGGAGCAGACCGCCATTCCGATCGAGCTGCAGGACCGGAAGTACGGCATTCGCGTGGCCATCATTGCCGACAAGGAGCTGCAGCGAAACGCCAACTTCGTGCTCGCCGTCTCTGCGCAGATGCCGGGTGAAGCGCTGCGCGCACGGTTTCCCACGCAAACACGGATCGGCCCGGTCGAGCGCATTCGCGACCTCGTCAACCTGCAGCTGCCCGGTGTGCCGATGCGGCCGCTGCCAGTGGCGCCGCGGCAGATTCCCTATCACGCCGGCTTCAACTACTTCGAGCTCGAGACGCGCAACAACGAGCTGTGGAAACAGCTCGAAGCCTCGGGTGGCCTGGCCATGCACATCGCCGGTGAATTTCCGGGTCTCGAGCTCGAGTTCTGGGCGATTCGCGCTTGAGGACGGGTCATGACTGATTCTTCCGGACGCGAGAACGATCCCTTCGCTGCGTTCGAGTCCGATCGCACGGTGATCAAGCCGTCCACCGGTCGCCCGCCGGCGCCGCTGGGCAGCGGTGCGCCTGGGGCGGCCCGGGCGGGCGCTGCAGCCGGCGGCGCGGTTCGCGTCGATGCCGGGGGTGCCAAGGAGGCACCGCTTGCGCTCGACGCGCTGATGAGCGCCAGCCTGAACCCGCTGGTCTCGGCCGCGTCGCCCTTGCTCAGCTCGGCGCCGCGCATTCGTGCCATGGTGCAGCACCCCAACCCCGCCGGTCTGAAAGAGGCCCTGGCCGACGGCGTGCGCAAGTTCGAATCGCAGGCCCGCTCCGAAGGCTTGCCCAACGAGCAGGTCATCGCGGCTCGCTACATCCTCTGCACGCTGCTCGACGAGTCGGCGGCGAGCACGCCGTGGGGCGGCTCCGGTGTCTGGTCCAACCAGAGCCTGCTGGTCCTGTTCCACAACGAGACCTGGGGCGGCGAGAAGGTCTTCCAGCTGATGTCGAAGCTGGCCGAGAACGTGGCCGCCAACCGCAACCTCCTCGAGTTGATGTACGTCGCACTCGCCTTTGGCTTCGAAGGCCGGTATCGCGTCCTCAATGACGGCAAGACCCAGGTCGAAAGCCTGCGCGTGCGCCTGTCGCAGATGTTGCGTGGCAACCGGACGGATGGCGACAAGACGCTTTCGCCGCGCTGGGAAGGGGTGCCTGCGAAAACGGCCCGGCTCGGCGCCGGCCTGCCGATGTGGGTCGTCGCCTCACTGGTCGGGCTGCTGCTGCTCGGCGTCTACATCGGTCTGCGTCTTTCCATCAACGGCAGCTCCGACGCGGTCTTTGCAGGCCTGCAAAGCCTCGACGTCAAAGCGGCGTCGATCGCACCGCCGCCGCCGCCCGTTCTGGCTGCCGCTCCGCGGCTCGCCACTTTCCTCAAGCCCGAGATCGAGTCCGGTCTGATCCAGGTGCGTGACCTTTCAGATCGCTCGGTCGTCGTCATCAAGGGCGACGGATTCTTCGAGCCCGGCAGTGCGGTGATCTCCAATCGAGTCAAGCCCCTGCTGGCGCGCGTCGAGGCCGGACTGCAGGCGACACCAGGGTCCATCCTGATCACGGGCCATACCGACAACCAGCCCATCCGTTCGCTGCGCTACCCGTCGAACTGGAATCTCTCGCAGGACCGCGCGGTGGCGGTCAAGAACGTGTTGACGAACATCAAGCCGGAACGTATTCGCGCCGAGGGCAGGGCCGACGCCGAACCGGTCGAGACGAACGCGACCCCGGCCGGGCGGGCGCGCAATCGCCGGGTCGAGATCACGCTGATGGTGCCAGCGGCGGCGGCCTGAGCCGCGTGCCGCCCGAGTCTTCCTCCTTGCCTTTCGTCCAAAAGAGCGCTGCATGAAGAAGCTGTTGCAGTTCGTCTTCCACCCGATGCTGCTCGCCCTGGTCGGTGTGCTGGCGCTATCGGCGATCGTCTGGTGGGTCGGCCCGCTCATCGCCATCGGCGAGACCCGGCCGCTTGATCCTGTGTGGGTGCGTGCCTTGGTCATCGCGGTCCTGTTTTTGCTGTTGCTGCTGCGACTGGTCCTGCGGATATGGAAGCAGAAGCGCACCAACGCCGCCCTCGTCGACGGCATGACGAAAGGCCCGAGCTCGTCCGACAAGGAACTCGCGACGCTGAACGAGCGTTTCACGCAGGCCATTGGCGTGTTGAAGTCGGCACCTTCTGGCGCCAAGCGGTCGGTGTTCGGGCGCGGCGCCTTCCTCTACGAACTGCCGTGGTACATCTTCATTGGTGCACCGGGCTCGGGCAAGACCACGGCGTTGCTCAACGCCGGCCTGACGTTCCCGCTGGCCGACAAGATGGGCGGTGGCAGCGTGCGCGGCGTCGGCGGCACGCGCAACTGCGACTGGTGGTTCACCGACGAGGCCGTTCTCATCGACACTGCCGGCCGCTACACCACGCAGGAGTCCAACAGTCAGGCCGACGCCACCGCATGGGATGGATTTCTTGCTTTGCTCAAGAAGACGCGGCCGCGCCGCCCGATCAATGGCGTGCTGTTGACGGTCAACATCCAGGACCTGCTCCAGCAGCTTCCGGCGGAGCGCAAGGAGCATGCGGCCAAGCTGCGCTCGCGCATGCAGGAACTGGCTGACAAGCTCGGCGTCCGTGCGCCGGTCTACGTGCTGGTCACCAAGGCCGATTTGATCGCCGGCTTCAACGAGAGCTTCGGCGCGTTGAGCAAGGAAGAACGCAATCAGGTCTGGGGCTTCACCTTCCCGTATGCGCCGGGCAGCCCAGACGACCCGCTCGCCAACTTCGGCTCCGAATTCGCTGCGCTCGAGAAGCGCTTGCGCGACCGGGTCGTGCCACTGATGGATGCCGAGCACGAGGTCCTCAAGCGCGCCGCCATCTTCAACTTTCCGCAGCAGTTCGCCGGCCTTCGCGGCCTGCTCGGAGGCTTCCTGGAGCAGGTCTTCAGCGCTGGCGGCTCGGTCGAGGAGCGGCCGGTCCTGCGCGGCGTGTACTTCACCAGCGGAACCCAGGAAGGCACGCCGATCGACCGCGTCATGGGCACGCTCGCGCGCACCTTCGGTATCGAACGGCGGCTTGCCGCGCCCGCTGCGGCGCGAGGCAAGAGCTTCTTCCTGAACCGCCTGCTGAAAGACGTTGTCTTCCAGGAGCAGGGTCTGGTCGGGCAGAACCGCGCCATGGAGCGGCGCCGTGGCCGCATGCGCGCGCTCGGCTTCGCGTCGATCCTTGTCGTGAGCGTGGCGCTTCTCGCCGGCTGGGCGCTCAGCTATACGCGCAACAAGAGCTATGTCGCCGAGATCGCGGCCAAGGTACCCGACCTGAAGAGAGCCGTCGACGCCTTGCCTCCCGCGACCTCCGGCGACGTGACGCCGCTGCCGCCTGTGCTCACCGCGGTGCGCCGCGCCGCGGAGCCCGCCGACTTCCCGCTCGACTCGCCGCCGCTGTCGATGTCGCTCGGCCTGTATCAGGGCGGCAAGCTCGATGCTGCCGCCGATCTCGGCTATCAGCACCTGCTCGATCACGCGCTGATGCCGCGCGTCGTGCGCCGGCTCGAGGAGCGCCTGCGCTCGGCCAACAAGGACAACCTCGAGTTCGCCTACGAGAGCCTGAAGAACTACCTGATGCTCTATACGCCAGGCAAGTTCGACGCCGACGCCTTCAAGGCCTGGGTCGGTGTCGACTGGGACGCCGCCCTCGAACGCAGCCTCGCGCCCGAGCAACGCGCCGCCCTCGACAAGCATCTCGACGCCATGCTCGAGCGCGGCGCGCCTACGCCCGCCGTGCCGATCGACAAGAACCTGGTGGCCGGCGTGCGCGACATGCTGGTCGCGTTCCCGCTCGAGTACCGCGTCTTCAGCCGACTCAAGCGCGCCCAGATCGGCGCTGATTTCCCGGCCTTCACGGTGGCCGGCGCCGCCGGCCCGGCCGCGCTCACGGTCTTCGAGCGCGTCAGCGGCGAGCCGCTCACGAAGGGCATTCCCGGTCTCTTCACGAGAGAGGGTTACCGCAAGGCATTCCAGACCTCGGTCGACAAGGCGACGCGCCAGCTCGCCGGCGAAGAGAGCTGGGTGCTCGGACTGAGGCCAAGCGACGCGACCCGTTCGCTGCCGCTCGGCAAGGCCAACAGCGAGCTGACCAATCGAGTCCGCCGTCTCTACTTCGAGGAATACATCAAGACCTGGGACAAGTACCTGGCCGACGTGCGCATCATCAAGCTGCAGGGGCTCGAGCAAAGCCTGCAAGTGGCACGTGCGATCTCCGGCGTCGATTCGCCGCTCGCGGCCTTCCTGCGCGGCGTGGCACGCGAGACCACGCTCGTCGAAGCGCCCGTTGCGATTCCCGCAGGCGCCCAGAACAGCCAGGTCTCGCAGATGGACCGCAAGGCCGATGCCGCCAAGCGCGAGATGGCGGCCGTGCTCGGCAAGGTCAAGGTGCCGGGACAGGAGGTGCAGACCGGCCCGCCGCTCGAGAAGATGGTCGACGATCACTTCGAGCCCATCCGCCGACTCGTCGCCGGCACTCCGCCGCCGATGGACGAGATCCTGAAGATGTTCAACGACGTCTACGTGCAGCTTGCGGCCACCGACGCGGCACAGAAGAGCAAGTCCGCACCGCCGCCGGCCGGTGGCGCCGAACGCATTGCCGCTGCGGCCGGGCAGCAGCCCGAGCCGATCCGTTCCATGCTCGAGAAGCTTTCCGGTGCGGCGGCCACCAGCGGCCGCGCCGTCGAACGCCAGGGCCTGACGAGCGACCTCAAGCCGATCAGCGACTTCTGCAATCGCGCCGTCACGGGCCGCTATCCGTTCACCGCCAGTTCGAAGGCCGACGTGCTTCCCGAGGATTTCTCGCAACTCTTCGGCGG
>JBDTCA010000247.1:0-6296 GCA_039923815.1 Caldimonas sp.
GCTCGAGCTTTTGCAGGATGGCCTCGGCATGGCCGACCATTTCCTCGTGCGCGGCGGCGCTCTGCTGCGGGTGCGTGATCTGCACCATCTCGACCTTGTCGAACTGGTGCTGGCGGATCATGCCGCGCGTGTCGCGGCCGGCGCTGCCGGCCTCGGAGCGAAAACACGGCGTGTGCGCCGTCAGCCTGATCGGCAACGCCGACTCGGCGAGCACCTCGCCGCGCACGCTGTTGGTCAGCGAGATCTCGGAAGTCGAGATCAGATACTGCTCCTGACCGGCGCGGCCCTCGCCGGCCTCGTTGGCGCTGTCACCGTCCGAGGCGCGGCTGCCGCCACGGAAGACCCAGAACATGTCGTCCTTGAATTTGGGCAGCTGGCCGGTGCCTTCGAGCACGTCGCGGTTGACGATGTAGGGCGTGTAGCACTCGGTGTAGCCGTGCTCCTCGGTCTGCACGTCGAGCATGAGCTGGGCGAGCGCCCGATGCAGCCGCGCCACCGGGCCGCGCAGGAACGAGAAGCGTGAGCCCGACAGCTTGATGCCGGTCGCGAAATCGAGGCCGAGCGGCGCACCGATGTCGACGTGGTCGCGCGCCGTGAAGTCGAACTCGCGCGGCGTGCCCCAGCGGCGAACCTCGACGTTGGCCGTCTCGTCGGCACCGACAGGCACGCTGGCGTCGGGCAGGTTGGGCAGCGCCATGAGCTGCTCGTGCAGCTCGGCCTGGATGCCTTCGAGCCGGACCGCCGAGCTCGCGAGTTCGGACGCGACGCCGGCCACTTCGGCCATCGGCGCAGAAGCGTCGCCGCCCTGCCCTTTGAGCTTGCCGATCTCGCGCGAGATCAGGTTGCGCCGTGCCTGCAGCTCCTCGGTGCGCGTCTGCAGGGACTTGCGTTCGCTCTCGAGCGAGGTGAATCGGGCAACATCGAGGAACGGCTGCGGCGATTGCCGCGTCTCGAGACGGGCGATGACTTGCGCCAGGTCCTTGCGCAATAGCGTGATGTCGAGCATGTGTGCCGGGCCGCCGACGAACCGCGGCGGCGTCGAGGTCGCCAGGGGAGCCGAATTGTAGGGAGCGAGTCGGCCAGTTCCAGCGGTCGGATCGCGCGAGTATGATTGATAATCGTTCTTATTTAGCGGGCGCCACCGTGCCCCCTTCACGGCTCCGTACATGTTCCTGAATCAGCTCCCTGACGGCGGTCACGCGACCGTGGCGCGGGTCGTTTCCGCGTCCTCGGAGATCGACGCCGTCGCGTTGCGCCGCCTCGGCGAGCTCGGTTTTCTCCCCGGCGAACCGCTGCAGCTGCTGCGCCGTGGGCCGGGCGGCCGCGAGCCGCTCGCAGTCGTCATCGGCGAGACGATGTTCGCCTTGCGCCTGCTCGAAGCGCAATGCATCGAAGTCGTGCCTGTCGCCGCGGCGTACTGATCGCGCCGAGTCCACCGTGACCCACGCCCTGAACGCTGCGAACCAGGCGCCCCTCTGGAACGTTGCCCTGGTCGGCAATCCGAACTGCGGCAAGACGGCGCTTTTCAACCTGCTGACCGGCGCCCGCCAGAAGGTCGCCAACTACGCCGGCGTCACCGTCGAGCGCAAGGTCGGTCTCACCCGGCTGAAGAACGGCCGCACCGTCTCGGTGATCGACCTGCCCGGCGCCTACAGCCTCACACCGGCGTCACCCGACGAGCAGATCACGCTCGAAGTGATCGAGGGCCGCCGCCACGGCGAGGCCGCGCCCGACGCGATCATCGCGGTCGTCGACGCGACCAACCTGCGCATGAACCTGCGCCTCGTGCTCGAACTGGTGCAGCTCGGCCGGCCGCTCATCGTCGCCCTCAACATGGCCGACGTCGCCCGCGCCGAAGGCCTGGTGATTGACGTCGCCAAGCTGTCGGCGGAGCTCGGTTGCCCGGTGGTCGAGACCATCGCCGTGCAGTCCGACGGTCACGCCGCCCTGCTCGCGACGATGCAGGACCGGCTCGGCGCCCTGGCGCCCGAAGTCCGCACCGCCGACGGCGCCGCCGCGTTCCCGTCGCGCGAGGCCGTCTCCTCCGCGGAGCTGCAGAAGGAGGTGCGCCGGATCATCGCCATCGCGGCGCCCGGCGCGGCCAGCGTCAAGCGCTTCCATCACCGGATCGACGCCGTCGTCATGCATCCGGTCTGGGGCCTGGTGCTGCTCGCCGCCGTGCTGTTTTTGATGTTCCAGGCGGTGTTCTCGTGGGCCAACTGGCCGATGGACGTGATCAAGGCGGCGATCGCCGGCGTCGGCGAGTTCGTGTCGACGCACATGGCCGACGGGCCGCTGCGCAGCCTGCTCGTCGACGGCGTGATCGCCGGCGCTGGCAGCGTCATCGTCTTCCTGCCGCAGATCCTGATCCTGTTCTTCTTCATCCTCCTGCTCGAAGACTCGGGCTACCTGCCGCGCGCTGCCTTCCTGCTCGACAACCTGATGGGCAAGGTCGGCCTTTCGGGCCGCGCCTTCATCCCGCTGCTGTCGAGCTTTGCCTGCGCCATCCCCGGGATCATGGCCACGCGCACCATCGCGAACTGGAAAGACCGGCTGGCGACCATCATGGTCGCGCCGCTCATGACCTGCTCGGCGCGGCTGCCCGTCTACGCGCTCCTGATCGGCGCCTTCGTGCCCGACCGCAGCGTCGGCTTATTCAACCTGCGCGGTCTCACGCTCTTCGTGCTCTACGTTGCCGGCGTCGTCTCCGCGATGGCCGTGGCGTGGGTGTTCAAGCGCGTCTGGATCAAGCGCCGGTACCAGCCGTTGATGCTCGAACTGCCGCCGTACCGGATGCCGAGCCTGCGCAACCTGACGCTCGGCCTGTGGGAGCGCGGCGCCATCTTCATGAGGCGGGTCGGCGGCATCATCTTCGCGCTGATGGTGATCCTCTGGTTCCTGTCGAGCTTCCCGTCGCCACCCGACGGCGCCACCGGGCCGGCGATCCAGTACAGCATTGCCGGCATGCTCGGCCAGGGCCTGCAACATATCTTCGCGCCGATCGGCTTCAACTGGCAGATCTCGATCGCGCTGGTGCCCGGCCTGGCGGCGCGCGAGGTTGCCGTCGGCGCGCTCGGCACGGTGTACTCGATGTCGGCTGCCGGCAATTCCGTGGCCGATGCGCTTTCGCCGGTGATCGCCCGCGGCTGGTCGCTTGCCACCGCGTTCTCGCTGCTCGCCTGGTACGTGTTCGCGCCGCAGTGCATCTCGACGCTGGTGGTCGTCAAGCGCGAGACCAACTCCTGGCGTTACCCGCTGATCATGGCGGCCTACCTGTTCGCGCTGGCCTACATCGCCGCGTTCATCACTTACCGCGTCACGCTCGCGCTCGGAGGCTGACATGCATCTTCAATCGATCATCGTCGCCGTCATCGTCGCTGCATGCGCGGTCTATGTTGCCTGGACGCTGATGCCGTCGGCGGCACGGCGGCAGGTCGCGCTCCGGCTGCTCGCTCACCGCCTGCCGGAACCGCTCGCGGCCAGGATGCGCCGGCATGCCCAGGCCTCGTCGGGCTGCGGCTGCGACGGTTGCGACAAGGCCCCCGCGCAGGCGCCGCCGCCGGCCGTGCAGGCTATCCGCTTCCATCCCCGACCGCCGCGCTGAGCGCCGACGTTGGGCGATCACGGCTCAGCTTCCCAGCCGGCCCATCGACTTGTCGCCCAGGCCCATCGGCAGCGGGAAGTGCACGGTCTCGACGGCACCCGGGACGCTGCGCACCGAGACCGCACCGAGCGCCCGCAGTCGCTCGACGACCTGCTGGACCAGGACCTCGGGCGCCGACGCGCCCGCGGTGAGGCCGACGCGGCGCTTGTCGACGAACCACTCCGGCCGCAGGTCGGCGGCGGAGTCGACCATGTAGGCGTCGGCGCCGAGGCGCTCGGCGAGCTCGCGCAGGCGATTGCTGTTCGAACTGCTCGGACTGCCGACGACGACGAGCACGTCGACGCCCGGCGCCAGCACCTTGACGGCGTCCTGCCGGTTCTGGGTGGCGTAGCAGATGTCCTGCTGCTTCGGCTCGCGCACGTGCGGGAAGCGGCGCTTCACGGCGGCGAGGATCTCGGCGGCGTCGTCGACCGACAGCGTCGTCTGCGTCACGACGGCGAGCGGCTGGCCGTCGGCCACTTGCACGAACGCGACGTCGTCGACTTCCTCGACAAGGTGGATGCCGTGCTCGAGCTGGCCCATCGTGCCCTCGACTTCAGGATGGCCCTTGTGGCCGATCATGATGAATTCGTAGCCCTGCTTGGCCAGCTTGGCGACCTCCACGTGCACCTTGGTGACGAGCGGACAGGTGGCGTCGAAGACAGAGAAGCCACGCGCGGCCGCCTCCTGGCGCACCGCCTGCGAGACGCCGTGGGCGCTGAAGACGAGCGTGGCGCCGGGCGGCACGTCGCCGAGGTCTTCGATGAAGATCGCGCCCTTGCGCTTCAGGTCGTCGACGACGTAGGTGTTGTGGACGATCTCGTGGCGCACGTAGATCGGCGCGCCGAACTTCTCGAGTGCGCGCTCGACGATCTCGATGGCACGGTCGACTCCGGCGCAAAAACCGCGCGGCTCGGCCAGGATGATCTCGTCGATACCGATCTCAGGGGCAGCGCTCAAAGCACGGCCACCAGCTTGACGTCGAACGTGACCGGCCGGCCGGCCAGCGGATGGTTGAAGTCGAACACCAATTCGTCGGCACCGACCTCCTGCACGACACCGGCGAAGGTGGCCTGGCCGTCGGGCGTCGGAAAGCGGACGACGTCGCCGACCTCGTAATCCCGATCGGCGTCGCCGTGGGCATCGAGGACGCTGCGACGGACGCGCTGCACGAGGCCGGCGTCGCGCTCGCCGAAGGCCTCGCCGGCAGCGAGCGCGAAGCTCTGCTCGCTGCCTTCGGCCAGGCCGATGAGGCGCGCCTCGACGGCCGGCGCCAGCTCGCCCGTGCCGAGCGACAACGTCGCCGGCTGGGCTCCGAAGGTATCGACGATGGCCGTGCCACCACCACTCAGGCGGTAGTGCAGGGTCAGGAACGAACCGGGCTGGACGCGATTCAAGCGCTGGCTTTCGAGGAATAGACTGGCGTGCATTTTACGAGCCGCCAAGCCGCGCCCACGCCGTCCGACCCGCCATGCTCAAGGACATTCCCGCTTCGGCGCGGCCACGAGAAAAACTGCTCGCGCTGGGGCCCGGCGCGCTCGCCGACGCCGAGCTCATCGCGCTGCTGCTGCGCACCGGCCTGCCGGGCCTCAGCGTCCTGCAACTCGCAGAGAGCCTGCTGTCGACCTTCGGCGGGCTCGGCGGCTTGTTGCGAGCTGGGCCCGAGCAGCTCGAGCGCGTCAAGGGCGTCGGTCCGGCCAAGCGCGCCGAAGTGGCGGCCGTGCTCGAGCTCGCGCGGCGCTCGGTGGCGAGCGAGCTGGCGGCAAGGCCGGTGTTCGATTCACCGGCACGGGTCAAGGAATACGCCAGCCTGCAGCTGGCCGGGCGTGACCACGAAATCTTCGCTGTGCTTTTCCTCGACGCCCAGAGTCGGCTCATCCGGCTCGAAGAGATGTTTCGCGGCACCCTGACGCAAACGAGCGTCTACCCGCGTGAAGTCGTCAAGCGCGCCCTCGAGCTCGGTGCGGCGGCCGTGATCCTGGCCCATAACCACCCTTCGGGCGCAGCCGAGCCTTCGCGTGCCGACGAGTACCTCACTCAGACGTTGAAGACCGCGCTCGCGCTCGTCGACGTGCGCGTGCTCGACCACCTTGTCGTCGGCCACGGCGCCGTCGTCTCCTTCGCCGAGCGGGGCCTGTTGTGAGCGGTGGCAGCGGCAAGGCGAACACGCTCGCCGACCTGACGGCCATTCGCGCCACCCTGGTGGCGCAACGCCGCGTTGGCGAAGCCGCGGCCCAAGCGCAGCGCGAGCGCGAGGCCGCGGACAAGCGTGAACGCGAGCTGTTCTCGAGTTCCGTCGGCCGCGTCGTGCCGCTGCGAAAGGTCGCCATTCCCGAGTTGCCACGAGCCAGACCGCCGGCCATTGCGCGGCAGCGCGAGCGCGATGAAGCGGCGGCGCTGGTCGAGTCGATCTCCGACGAGTTCGACGTCGAGTCGCTGCTCGACACCGACGACGCGCTCTCCTTTCGCCGCCGCGGCATCGGCATGGACGTGGTTCGAAAGCTGCGCCGCGGCGTCTGGGTCCAACAGGGCGAGCTCGATCTGCACGGCTTGCGCCGCGACGAGGCGCGCGAGCACCTCGGCGAGTTCCTGAGAGATGCGTCGCGGCGCGGATTGCGCTGCGTGCGCGTGATCCACGGCAAGGGCAACGGCT
>JBDTCA010000248.1:0-4782 GCA_039923815.1 Caldimonas sp.
TGCGCGAGCCATGCCGGCGCCGGCAGTCCGGCCTCCTGGCTCGACGACCACAGGTGCAGCAGCGCCGGCGTTTCGTGCCACGCGCGCAGTGCGAAGGTGACGATCGGCACGACGAGGAAGAGCACCACCGCGCCCGTCAGCAACAGCGCGCTGGTGAGCTCGAAGCGCGCTCCGACGGCCCGGCGCAGCCGGTCGTGCAACGGCCACGTTGCCACCGCGATGAGGCCGGCCCACACGATCGGCGCGATCAGCCCGTGCAGGAGATAGAGGGCGGCAGCTGCGAGGATGACAACAGCAACGGTGCGAGCGGTTTGAGGTTTCATGGCAGATGCGTCGGTGAGCTCGTCGGCCCGATCATGAACGCGTGTCGATCCTGCGCCGAGGCGAGTACAGCCTCCAGCCGGTATCCGGCTTCATGCCTCGACCATCCACCAGGCCGTCAGCACCAGGACCAGCGCCATCGCGCGGTTGAACCACAGCAGCCGCTGGCCGACCGCCAGCCAGTTGCGCAGCAGCGAGCCGGCCAGCGCATAGACGAAGTTGCTGGTGAAGGCATAGATCAGCATCACCTGCAGCACGATGAAAAACCGCTGCCACGCATCCGGCTGGCCTGCGATCCAGCCGGCCACCATCGTCAGCGCAAGAAACCAGGCCTTGATGTTGACGAACTGCAGCATCACACCCTGGCCGAAGCCGACATCGAGGTTCCTGGCATGGGCACTGCCGAGCGTGCGATTGCCGCTCAGCCGGTAGGCCAGCCATATCAGATAGGCAACGCCCAGCGCCTTGACCGACACGCGCAGTGCCGGCTCCGTCGTCAGCAATGCCCCGATGCCTGCGGCGCACAGTGCGAGCAGCAGGCCCCAGCCCACCGGCACCGCAAGAATGAAGCGCATCGTGCGCTTCAGGCCCCCGTTGGCCGCGATGGCGGTCGACAAGGTGGTGTTCGGCCCCGGTGAAAAACTCATCGCGGTGGCCAGAATCAGCAGGGCGGTGAATTCTTTCCAGCTCATGCCGCGGACTCTAGCGAGTCTGTTCTCATGTCTCTCGCTGCTGCGGCCTCGCGCCGGCCCGGTCCGTCGACACGGCGCCGAGAGCGCGACGCGCCGATCGCGCAGGTCGACCCGTGCAAAATCTGCGCGCGCCATGACGCGCCGCCTTTAGCCTGCCTCGAATGAAATACGCCTCCTGCCACGACTTCATCGCCCACGTCGAACGCCGCAACCCGGGTCAACCGGAATTCCTGCAGGCGGTCAGCGAGGTCGTCGAAAGCCTCTGGCCGTTCATCGCCAAGCACCCGAAGTACGCCGAGCCCGGACTGCTCGATCGCCTGGTCGAACCGGAGCGCGTGATCATCTTTCGCGTCTCCTGGGTCAACGACCACGGTGAAGTCGAAGTCAACCGTGGCTATCGGGTCCAGCACAGCATGGCACTGGGTCCGTACAAGGGCGGGCTGCGCTTTCACCCCTCGGTCAATCTGTCGATCCTGAAGTTCCTGGCCTTCGAGCAGACGTTGAAGAACGCGCTGACGACGCTGCCGATGGGCGGTGGCAAGGGCGGATGCGACTTCGATCCCAAAGGCAAGAGCTCCGGGGAGGTGATGCGCTTCTGCCAGGCTTTCGCGCTCGAGATCTACCGACACCTCGGCTCCGACACCGACGTGCCGGCCGGTGACATCGGCGTCGGGCAGCGCGAGATCGGCTACATGAGCGGCATGGTCAAGAAGATCACCAACCGCGCCGACTGCGTCTTCACCGGCAAGGGCCCCAGCTTCGGAGGCTCGCTGATGCGACCCGAGGCGACCGGCTACGGCACCGTGTACTTCGTCCAGGAAATGCTCGAGCGCCAGGGGCTCGGACTCGAGGGAATGCGGGTCGGCGTGTCGGGGTCCGGCAACGTGTCGCAGTACGCCATCGAGAAGGCGATGGCGCTGGGCGCCCGCGTCATCACCGTCTCCGACTCGAGCGGCTCGGTGGTCGACCTGGATGGATTCACGCCGGGCAAGCTGGCCGAACTGATGGAGGTGAAGAACGACCTTCACGGCCGCATCAGCGACTATGCGAAACGCGTGAACGCGGAGTTCCAGCCGGGTGCGCGGCCCTGGAACGTGCCGATGGATGTCGCCCTGCCTTGCGCCACGCAGAACGAGCTCGACGCCTCCGACGCCCGGACGCTGGTGGCCAACGGCGTGCGCTGCGTGGCCGAAGGCGCCAACATGCCCTCGACCCTGGAGGCGATCGACGTGTTCGACCGGAGCGGCGTGGCCTATGCGCCCGGAAAGGCCAGCAACGCCGGAGGCGTCGCCACCTCGGGCCTGGAGATGAGCCAGAACGCGATGCGGCTGCTGTGGGACAGGCGCGAGGTCGACGAGCGGTTGCACGGGATCATGCGCAGCATCCACGAGACCTGCGTGGCGCACGGTCGTCGCGAGGACGGCAGCATCAGCTACGTGAACGGCGCCAACGTCGTGGGCTTCGTCCGCGTTGCCGACGCGATGCTCGCGCAAGGCATCGTCTAGGCCGCTGGCGGCGGCATGCCGCCTGCGTCACCTTTGGCGCCGGCTTGCGCCACAGATCAGCCCCCCGTTTTCCCCGCTTATCCCGGCTTCGCTCCCGTCGTCGGCGGCCACCATCGCTGCCATCACCGGAGCCCCGCCATGATGCGTTCGCTATGGATATCGAAGACCGGGATGGAGGCCCAGCAGACCCAGCTGGACGCCATCTCGAACAACCTCGCCAACGTTTCGACGAATGGCTACAAACGCTCGCATGCGGTCTTCGAGGACCTCATGTACCAGAACATGCGGCAGGCCGGCGCAGCGAGCAGCGACCAGACGCAGTTGCCCACCGGGCTGCAACTCGGACTCGGCACGCACGCGGTGGCGACGGCGCGCAACTTCAGCCAGGGCAACCTGCAGCAGAGCAGCAACCCGCTCGACGTCGCGATCCGCGGCAACGGCTTCTTCCAGATCCAGATGCCTGACGGCACCACCGGCTACTCGCGCGACGGCTCGTTCCAGCTCAGCGCCCAGGGCCAGCTCGTCACCAACACCGGCTACACGGTCCAGCCCGGCATCACCATCCCGGCCCAGGCGCAGAGCGTGACCATCGGCAACGACGGCACGGTCTCGGTCGTGCTGCCGGGCCAGGCGCTGCCGCAGACGGTGGGCCAGATCCAGATCGCGAGCTTCATCAACACCGGCGGCCTCGAGCCCAAGGGTGGCAACCTCTACGGCGAGACGGCGGCCTCGGGCTCGCCGCAGACCGGCGCGCCCGGGCAGAACGGGCTCGGCCCGGTCCAGCAGGGCTTCGTCGAGACCTCGAACGTCAATGTCGTCGAAGAGCTCGTGCAGATGATCCAGACGCAGCGCGCCTACGAGCTCAACTCGAAGGCGATCCAGACGTCGGACCAGATGCTGCAAAAGCTGGCGCAGCTATGACCCGCCATCGCACCATGACGCACGACGCCAGCCTGGTGGCGTGCGTTGCCATCGCCGCCGCGCTGCTGACCACGCTTTCCGGTTGTGCGGAGCTGAATCCGCGGCCACCCGTCGACCTCGCCTCGCCGATCTACGCGGCGCCGCAGCCGGTCGCGATGGTGCAGGTCAACAACGGCTCGATCTACCAGGCCGCACAGTACCGGCCGCTGTTCGAGGACTACCGCGCCCGCCTCGTCGGCGATTCGCTGACCGTGCAGATCATCGAGAAGATTTCGGCCACGCAGAAGAGCACCAGTTCGATCGACAAGAGCGGCAAGATCGCCGCCGGAATCACGGCCCTGCCGTTGCTCTCGCTCAACTCGTTCAATCGCGCCAGCGCCGCGGCCAACTCGACGGTGACATCGGCCGGCGCCGGCACCACCGAGAACAGCAACAACTTCGCCGGCACGATCACGGCCGTCGTCACCGGTGTGCTGCCCAACGGCCACCTGCTGATCGCCGGTGAGAAGCAGATCGGCGTCAATCACAACGTCGACGTGCTGCGCTTCTCGGGCCAGGTCGACCCTCGCATGATCCAGACCGGCAACGTCGTTGCCTCGGCGCAGGTCGCCAACGTGCGCATCGAGCAGCGCGGCCGCGGCGCCCAGGCCGAAGCGCAGGGAATAGGCTGGCTCGGACGCTTCTTTTTGAACGTTCTCCCCATTTAAGTTCTTGAAGAATCGAAAGCGCTCCCAGAGGCTTTCGATGACCCACCCAGAACGATTCATCCGCGCCGCGCTCGTCGCCGCCACCTTGCTCGCCAGCGCTGCCGTGTGGTGGCCGGCGCCGGCCCAGGCCGCCCGCATCAAGGAAGTCGCCTCGGTCCAGGGCGTGCGCATGAACCAGCTGGTCGGCTACGGCCTCGTCGTCGGTCTCGACGGCACCGGCGACCAGACCACCTCCGCGCCGTTCGCCACACAGAGCCTGCTCGCACTGCTGCAGCAGATGGGCGTGACGGTGCCGCCGGGGACCAACATGCAGCTGAAGAACCTCGCCACCGTGATGGTGACGGCGCAGCTGCCGGCGTTCGCCCAGCCCGGCCAGGCAATCGACGTCGTCGTGTCGTCGCTCGCCAACGCCAAGAGCCTGCGCGGCGGCACCCTGATCTCGACGCCGCTGAAAGGCGCCGACGGCCAGATCTACGCGCTCGCGCAGGGCAACCTGATCGTTGGCGGCGCCGGTGCGTCGGCCGCGGGCTCGAAGGTGCAGATCAACCACCTCAGCGCCGGCCGCATCCCCGACGGCGCCACCGTCGAGCGCGCCGTCGCCACGCCGCTGGCGCAAGGCGACGCCATCCAGCTCGA
>JBDTCA010000249.1:0-2694 GCA_039923815.1 Caldimonas sp.
GTGCAGCAGCGACTGACGAGCGATCAGGCGCGGCGGCCGCAGCACCGTGACTGGAATCGCGTCTCCCGCGGTCTGGCTCGTCGACGCGTCGCCGGCTGCACAAGCGGCCAGGATCGTTTCGCCGAGCTGCCGCGTGGCCGGCGAAGGTGACACGCCGTAGAGCTGGCGGAGCATGTCCTTGCAGCGGTCCCAGACCGCGATGGCCGCAGCGGTGTCGCCACGCAGATACATCACCTCCATCTGGGCGCGGTAGGCCTCCTCGGACTCGCGGTCTGCCGCCAGCAGGGCGTCGGCGAGTCGCATCGCTTCGTCGAGTCGGCCGGCTTGCACGGCCGCCCTTATCGCCGCCAGCATGGCCGCGCGCTGTTGCGAACGCTGCGCCTCGCGCTGGGCCTCGAGCCAGCGCGAGGCGGTGTCGCAATCTTCGTATTCGAAGCGGGCCAGCAGCGCTTCGCCGGCCGGCTCGGTGGGCGCAACGCGAAGCTGCGGCGAAAGCGAAAGGACGCCGCTGGCGTCGCTCACCAGGTCGGCGCCGACCACCTTGCGCAGCACCGCGAGGCGCTGGCGCAGATTGCCGCGGGCGCGAGCTTCAGGTGCGTCGGGCCACAGCAGGCGGGCGAGCTTGCCGCGCGGCGTCGGCCCCTCGACCGAGAGGTAGGCGAGCAACAGGGCTTGCTTGCGCTCCAACGCGATGCGTTCGCCGCCGGCCGTCACCAGCTCCGCGGCGCCAGTCAGGATGGCCCGGAACGCCGGGGCGCCTAAGGTTACTTCGGGCATCGGAAGGTCGGGCGCTCAGGAAACGGCGAGGATGCCGAACGACCATCGCCGGGGCAAGATGGCCCCCGTATTCAGGGGGTTCGGTGACGCTGCGATGACGCACCGCTCGCTAGTGTGCCGGCTCGCCATGCCCCAGCCATCGACCAAGCCGACTGCCACGCTTTCTGCGCTACCCGCGTCCTGCCACGCCCGCAAGCTCGCACGGGCCGAAGACCGAGGTAAGCAGATCCTTCTCTACGCGCCGCACGGCCCGCTCGGCGGCGTCTTCGCGTGTTCGCGTTGCGGCGCCGGCGGCCTCCAACCCGACGTGCTCGACCACCGCGCCGACTGTCTCTACCGCTCGGGGCGCCACCGGTGACGCTTGGATGACGCGGCCATGCCTACATTGCGGCGAGCCTGTCCCCACCCACAAGGATCCACCATGCAAATCACCACCAGTTCGCATCGCAGTGCTCGCATCGTCCCCGGCGCCAGCCTGGCCTTCGGCCTCGCGCTAACCGCCGCCGCGTTGCCATCTCAGGCGCAGGACCACGGGCTTTACGCCGAAACGACGGCCGGCACCTCGCACTACCAATACAACACCTACCAGGGCGTCGTCCATACCAGTGGGACGAGCTCAGGCACGACCGCGCTCGGCGCCCCTGAAGCCACGAGCTACTCCTTCGCCGACGAGGGCAACGGCGTCTTTCACGGAGTGACGACCGCAGCGGGAAGCGCTGACTACGCGACTGCCGGACTGCATGCCAGGGTGCTCACCGAAGGTTTCTCTCAGGGTCGCGTCCGCACGCAGCTGGACGACGTGATCACGTTCAACGTCGCCGGCGCCGATGCGTCGACGGTCACGCGCGTCGGCCTCGACCTCACTCTCGACGGAATGATCAGCGCCTATCAGGACCTGAGCTACCTGTACGACCTGAAGATGTTCGCGGGCGGCCGCCCCGGGCTCAGCGTCGGCTGGACCACGGCGCTCTATGACACCCCCGACGACCCCCGCAACTACGTCGGCTACGCCGTGTCGGGAGGCACCGGTGCACCCAGCGGCTTCGAGAGCTTCGAGCTGCTCGCCGACAGCGCGACCACGAAGCACTTTCACGGCATCTTCACTCTGAACGGCGCTCAGACGGCATTCGGCCTCCTCCTGGGCTTCAGCCTGCAGTGCAGCAGCGGGACCGACTGCGACTTCGGCAACTCGGGCCACCTCAGCTTCGACCTGCCCGACAACGTCGCCTTCACGAGCGCCTCCGGCCTCCTGCTCAGCGGCGCCACGGTGCCGGCGGTACCCGAGCCGGAAACCTACGCCCTGATCCTCGGCGGCCTCGCCATGACCGGCTGGATTTCGCGGCGCCGCAGGGCCGCCTCGCGATAACCTGCTGTCGGCGCCGCCGCGAGCCGACGCGGCGAACCCGATCAGCCGCGGGCGCGCGTCTCCTTGCGCCGCCGCGTGAAGTGGCCGACGATGCCGAGGCCGGCCAGCATCAGGGCCCAGGTCTCGGGCTCCGGAACGGGCGAGACCGGCAGGCTTCCGGCAGTCAGGAACACGCCCGAATCCGACGTGTAGCTCACGCCTTCAGGAAGCGACAGTCCGATGCTGCCGGTGTGCATGAAGTCGCAGGTCGCGCAAGAGCAGTCGAGATTGAGGCCGAGATGGAACACGTCGCGCTCGAGGTCGCCGACCCGCAGCACGCCGGAGAAGTCGAAACCCTGGGGCGTCTGGTTGGAGAAGCTGTAGCTCTGCCATCCGGAGGGCGGCACATAGCCCGACGCGCCATTGATTCCGTAGTAGCTCGTGAAATTGTTGGCGCCGCCGATTTCGCTGAAGCTGGCGCCGCCCAGGTAGAGGTCCATCGCCTGGCTGAATTCGGCGTAACCCGGGTCGTGGAAGGCGGAAGAGCCGTCGAGGTGGGCCGTGACGGTGAT
>JBDTCA010000250.1:0-2525 GCA_039923815.1 Caldimonas sp.
GGCATGAACTCGGTGAAGATCTTCGACCTCGCCAAGGACAAGAGCGACAACCTCTGGGTCGGCAGCCCATGGGCGCTCGGCAGCCAGACGAAGGAGAACCAGCACTTCGTGGTCTCGTACACGCAGAAGTACAAGTCGGCTCCCGACCAGTTCGGAGCGCAGGCCTTCGACGCGATGCACATCGTCGCCCAGGCTCTTGGCAAGATCAAGATCACGGGCAACCTGGAAGCCGACCGCAAGGCCCTGCGCGACGCGCTTCCTGCCGTGACGTGGACAGGCGCCACCGGCGCCTTCAAGTTCCGCCAGGCAATGGACAAGAGCGGCAAGCCTGCCGGCCACGACGCCCAGCAGGCCGCGATCGTCAGCGTGACGAAGGCCGGCAAGTACTCGATCGAGAAGTAAACAAGACGGGGCCTTCGGGCCCCTGCTTCGATGCTCGAACAACAACTCGTCAACGCGCTGTCGCTCGGCTGCGTCTATGCGCTTTTCGCCCTCGGGTTCACGCTCGTCTTCGGCGTGCTCGGCGTCATCAATCTCTCCCACGGCGCGGTGTTCATGGTCGGCGCGTACGTGGCGCTGGCGGTGGTCACGAAGTTCGGCGCACCGCTGTGGGTCGCGCTACCAGTCGCGTTCCTCGCCTGCGGACTGCTGGGCCTCCTGATCGACGTGCTGGTGCTCAAGCCGCTGCGCAAGCGCAATGCGCCGCACCTGATCCCGATGATCGCCACCATTGGCCTGGCCATCTTCTTCAACAGCGCCTTCCAGGGCATCTTCGGGGCCGAGAACCAGCGCTTCCCGAGCGAGCTCGTCCCGGACCGGCAGCTGCATTTCGGCAGCATGCAGATCAGCGTCCTCGAGGTCGCCATCGTCGTCCTCTCGTTCGTGCTGATGGCCGGCCTCTTCATCGTGATGCGGAAGACGCAGCTCGGCCGGGCCCTGCGCGCCGTCGCCGAGTCGCCGAAGGGCGCAGCGCTGCTCGGCATCAACGTCGAGGGGCTGTTCTACCTGACGTCGTTCACCGCAGCCGCGCTCGGTGGCCTCGGCGGTGTGCTGATCGCGCTCTACTCGAACGCGGTGTTCCCGCTGATGGGCCAGCCGATGCTGCACAAGGGCATCGCGGTGATCATCCTCGGCGGCATGGGCGACATCCGCGGTGCGCTCGTCGGTGGTCTCTTCCTCGGCTTCGCGGAAGTGATGTCGGTGGCGTACGTCGGCTCGACGATGCGCGACGCCGTCGCCTTCGGCCTGCTTTTCCTCGTGCTTCTCGTCCGGCCGCAGGGCATCTTCGGCAAGCTGCTCGAGAGGAAGGCCTGAGCGCGACCTAGCGCCCGGCAACGCGATGGAGTGGTTCGACACCTTCTGGTCGGTCTACAGCAACCTTGTGCTGACGATCGGCATCAACGCCCTGCTCGCGCTCTCGATCTGGCTCACTCTCTCGTGTGGCCTGCTGGCGATGGCCAACGCAGCGTTCATGGGCATCGGCGCCTACACGGCGTCGTTGCTCACGATCAACGCCGGCGTGCCGTTCCCGGTCGCGCTCGCCGGTGGCATCGCCGCACCGGCCTTGGTGGCGCTCGTCATCGGCGCGCCGACGCTGCGCCTTTCGGGTGTGTATCTTGCGATGGCCACACTTGGCTTCGGCGAGGTTGTGCGCGTACTCATCCTCAACGCCGACTCGCTGACCGGCGGTGCGCTCGGCCTCAATGCCATCCCGCAGCTCACCGCGTGGTGGCACGTGGTGCTGGCGCTCGTCGTCGTGCTGCTCGTGCTGTGGCGGCTGCGTCGGTCGCGCGTCGGCCGTGCGTTCGAGGCGATCAAGGAAGACGACGTGGCCGCGTCGCTGATGGGCATCGGCGTGCTCGCCCACAAGATGCTGGCCTTCGTGCTCGGCGCCGGCATCGCCGGCCTGGCCGGCGCGCTCAACGCCCATCTGACGTTCTTCATCGGGCCGGCCGAATACGGGTTCGACCGCGGCGTCGACATCCTGACGATGGCGATCCTCGGCGGCACCAGCAGCCTCACCGGCCCCGTGCTGGGCGCGCTCATCATCACGCTGCTGCCCGAGCTGCTGCGTGGTTTTCGCGACTTCCGCACCATGCTCAACGGCGCCATCCTGGTCATCATCGTGCTGTTCCTGCCCAAGGGCATCTGGGATCCGGCCCGATTCCGGAGCTGGTTCCGAAAACCCGCCGCCGGCCGCGTCGCCCGGGCTCGCTGATGCTCACGCTCGACGGCGTCTCGAAACGCTTCGGCGGCCTCTCGGTCCTTGAAGACGTCGGCTTCACCGTGCCGGCGGGCAGTGTCTTCGGACTGATCGGGCCGAACGGCGCCGGCAAGACGACGGTGTTCAACCTCGTCACCGGCCTGCTGGCGCCGACCGGCGGCCGCATCACGCTGGGCGGCACGAGCCTCGTCGGCCAGAAGCCGCACCGCATCACGCGGCTCGGCATCGCGCGCACCTTCCAGAACATCCGCGTGTTCAAGGAGATGACGCTGCTCGAGAACGTCGTCGTCGGCATGCATTC
>JBDTCA010000251.1:0-4007 GCA_039923815.1 Caldimonas sp.
ACGGCAGCCTGCGCGACTTCGACTACCGAGAAGTGAAAGTGGCGCGCGCCATCATCGAACACTCGCGCGCGGTCTGGCTGGCCGCCGACCACAGCAAGTTCATGCGGCCGGCGATGGTCGAGCTGGCGCGCCTGCACGACATCGACGTGCTGTTCACCGACCAACCGCCACCGCCGCCCTTTCCCGAACTGCTTGCCGAAGCCGGGGTGCGCTGCATCACCTGCGAGGAGACCCCATGACCACGCCCCGCCACCTGCTCGCGCTCGACCAGGGCACCTCCAGCTCGCGCGCCATCGTCTTCGACGCCGCCGGCCGGATCGTCGCTTCGGCGCAGGCCGAGTTCCGGCAGATCTTTCCGCAGCCCGGCTGGGTCGAGCACGACCCGAAGGAGATCTGGCAGTCGCAGCTCGCCACCGCCCGCGAAGCGCTGGCGAAGTCGGGCCTCGCCGCCACCGACATCGCCGGCATCGGCATCACCAACCAGCGCGAGACCACGCTGGTCTGGAACCGCGCCACCGGCGAACCGATCGGCAACGCCATCGTCTGGCAGGACCGCCGCACCGCGCCGGCCTGCGAGGCGTTGAAGGAGCGCGGTCTCGAGCCGCTCTTTCGCGAGCGCACCGGCCTCGTCCTCGACGCCTACTTCTCGGGCACCAAGCTGGCCTGGCTGCTCGACCACGTGGCCGGAGCGCGGGCCGCGGCCGGGCGCGGCGAGCTCGCCTTCGGCACCGTCGACAGCTGGCTGATGTGGATGCTGACGGGCGGCGCCTCGGCCGCCACCCGCGCCGGCGCGGTGCACGTGACCGACGTGACCAACGCTTCGCGCACGCTGCTCTTCGACGTGCCGCGCGGTGAATGGAGCACCGAGCTGGCGGCGGCGCTCGACGTGCCGCGCGAAATGCTGCCCGAGGTGCATCCCTCGAGCCACGTCTTCGGCCACACGACGGCCGACCTGCTCGGCGCCTCGCTGCCGATCTGCGGCGTCGCCGGCGACCAGCAGAGCGCCTTGTTCGGCCAGGCCTGCTTCAAGCCGGGCCAGGTCAAGAACACCTACGGCACCGGCTGCTTCATGCTGATGAACACCGGCTCGCGCTTCGAGGTCTCGACGAACGGCCTGCTGGCCACAAGCGCCGCCCAGCCGGGCGTTCAGAAGCAGTTCGCGCGCGAAGGCAGCGTCTTCATCGGCGGCGCCGTGGTGCAGTGGCTGCGCGACGGCCTGCGCGCGATTCAATCGAGCAGCGAGGTCCAGCAGCTCGCCGAGAGCGTGCCCGACAACGGCGGCGTCATGTTCGTGCCGGCCTTCACCGGCCTCGGTGCGCCGCACTGGAACCCCGACGCGCGCGGCACCATCACCGGCCTGACGCGCGGTTCCACGATTGCCCACATCGCCCGCGCCGCGCTGGAGTCGATCGCCTTCCAGAGCGCCGCCCTGCTCGACGCCATGAGCCGCGACCTGGTCGCCTCCGGCGGTGCGCCGGTGACCGAGCTGCGGGTCGACGGCGGCGCCTGCGTCAACGACCTGCTGATGCAGTTCCAGGCCGACCTGCTCGGCATTCCCGTGCTGCGCCCGCAGGTGATCGAGACCACCGCCCTCGGCGCCGCCTATCTGGCCGGCCTGAGCTGCGGCGTCTACGCCGGCACCGACGAGCTGGCGTCGCAATGGCGCATCGAGCGGACTTTCTTCCCGACCATGCCGCGAGCCCGCGCTGTCGAGCTGATGCAGCGCTGGGAGCATGCGGTCAGGCAGGCGGTGGCGTGAGCGCGGAGATCGCTCGCTACCATCCGTCCATGCCTTCGACCCGTCCCGGCTGGCTCGCTGCCGCCCTCGCACTTTTCATTGCCGCCGGCGCCGTTGCGGCGGCGCCAGCGCCGACCGAAAAGAGCGTCTTCGTCGAGGATCTCACCTGGACCGAGCTCCGCGACGACGTCCAGGCCGGCATGACGACCGTGATCGTGCCCATCGGCGGCACCGAGCAGAGCGGCCCGCACATGGCGCTCGGCAAGCACAACGTGCGCGTCCGCGTGCTGGCCGGCCGAATCGCAGCCGGGCTCGGCAATGCGCTGGTGGCGCCCGTCGTGGCCTACGTTCCCGAGGGCACGATCGAGCCGCCGGCCGCGCACATGCGCTTTGCCGGCACCATCAGCATCCCCGAGGCGGCGTTCGAAACCACGCTGGAGTACGCGGCGCGCAGCTTCCGGCGTGCCGGCTTTCGCGACGTGGTGCTGCTCGGCGACCATGGCGGCTACCAGGCGAGCCTCGTCAAGGTGGCCGATCGCCTGAACCGCGAATGGGCCGGCTCACCGGTGCGCGTGCACGCCCCGCCCGAGTACTACCGTGCAGCGTCTCGTGGCTTCGACGAATTGCTCAGGCGCGACGGCTTCTCGGCCGCCGAGATCGGCACGCACGCCGGCCTCGCCGACACCTCGCTCATGCTCGCCACCGATGCCGGCCTGGTGCGTGCCGCGCGGCTGCAGGGCAGCGCTGCGGCGGGTGCCCGGGAAGGCGTCTACGGCGACCCGCGGCGCGCGACGGCCGCGCTCGGCCAGGCCGGCGCCGACCTCATCGTCGCCCGTACCCTCGAGGCGATCCGCAAGGACGTCGCGAAGCGCTGAGCGCCAGAACCGATCCCCCGACCCTGATTCACCGGAGTTCCTTGTCTTGATTCCTACCCGTTCGTTCAGACGCTGCACCGCCGCCCTGGCGCTGGCCTGCTCGTTGCCGGTTCTCGCGGCCGCGGCATCGGCCGTCGACACGGTGGCCGGCATGCCGCCCGTCACCGACGCCGCCAACCTCTACGGCGATGCGGCGGCCGGCCGGCTCAGCGAGGCCGTGCGCGACGCGTTGCCGCGGGTCTACGTCCCCAACCTGCGCTCGAACGACGTCTACGTGATCGACCCGGCGACCTTCACCGTGATCGACAAGTTCAAGGTCGGCCTCAATCCGCAGCACGTGGTGCCGTCGTGGGACCTGAGGACGCTCTGGGTCGCCAACAACGCCGAGAACACCAAGAAGGGCAGCCTCACGCCGATCGATCCCAAGACCGGCAAGCCGGGCAAACAGATCGCGGTCGACGACCCGTACAACATGTACTTCACGCCCGACGGCAAGGAAGCGATCGTGGTGGCCGAGGCGCTGCTCCGGCTCGACTTCCGGGATCCGAAGACGATGGCGCTGAAGTCGTCGCTGGCGACGCCGGGCTGCAAGGGCATCAACCACGCCGACTTCTCGATCGACGGGCGCTACGCGATCTTCACCTGCGAGTTCGCCGGCACGCTGGTGAAGATCGACCTCGTCGATCGCAAGGTCGTCGGCTACCTCAAGCTGTCTTCCGGCCGGATGCCCCAGGACATCCGCATCTCGCCCGACGGTGCCGTGTTCTACGTCGCCGACATGATGGCCGACGGCGTCTTCGTGATCGACGGCGCCGCCTTCAAGGAGATCGGCTTCATCCGGACCGGCAAGGGCACGCATGGCCTGTATCCGAGCCGCGACGGCAAGAAGCTCTACGTCACCAATCGAGGCTCGAACAAGGTGCATGGCGCCGAGCGCGGCATGGGCAGCGTCTCGGTGCTCGACTTCGCGACGCGCAAGGTCGACGTCACGTGGCCGATCCCCGGCGGCGGCAGTCCCGACATGGGCAACGTCAGCGCCGACGGCAAGTGGCTCTGGCTCTCGGGCCGCTACGACAACGTCGTCTATGTGTTCGACACCACGAGCGGCGCGGTGAAGATCATCCCCGTCGGCCAGGAGCCGCACGGACTGACGGTCTGGCCGCAGCCGGGTCGCTACTCGCTGGGCCACACCGGCAACATGCGCTGAACCGGTAAAAGTCTGCGGCGGCAGCCCCGCACTGGGATCGGCGACCGATCGGCTGAATCGCCGCCTCCGCCGTGGCGCTATAAACAGGGACATGCCCGCTGCCGCCGATACCTGGAAATTCGCGCCGGCGTACGAGCTGCCGTCGTGGCCGTTCGCGCCACCGCCCGAGCTCGCGAGCGGCGAGCGC
>JBDTCA010000252.1:0-4484 GCA_039923815.1 Caldimonas sp.
CGCCTGCACGGCGAGCTTGCCGAGCCGCACCGAACGCGCCGCCGAGTCGACGCGGGCGTCGGCGAGCTCGAAGCGATCGGCAGAGAGCTCCGGCGCCTTGGCGTCGCCGAGTCGAAGCTTGTCGACCGCGATGCGCCCGGCCTGCACCTTGATCGCGGCGTCGGGCGTGCC
Organism: Caldimonas sp.; assembly: GCA_039923815.1. Taxonomy (GTDB): domain Bacteria; phylum Pseudomonadota; class Gammaproteobacteria; order Burkholderiales; family Burkholderiaceae_C; genus Schlegelella_A. Next base: position 172 of record JBDTCA010000252.1, read on the forward strand.
GGGCCGCCAGTCGAGTGCGAAGACGGCACTGAGGTCACCCGCGACCGGGGCGGCGAGCACGGCGCGCAGATAGGGCGCCGCCAGCGTCAGTGGCATGGCGTCGATGCGAGCGTTGAGCACGGCACCGGCCGCGTTGCCGCGGCCGTCGAAGGCAAATCGGCCCTGGCCGCTGGCGCCGGCCAGCGTGCCTTCGCCCTTGAAGACGACGGGCGCGTCGAGCGGCCAGGCGATGCTGCCGGCATCGAGTCGGAAGTTCTTGACCGTGAGCTCGGCGCGCGGCGACACCGCGCTGTCGTGCCAGTCGAGCGAGCCGGCCCGTACCGACAGCGCCGCGAGCACGACCTTCCAGCGCGATGGCTCCGAGCGTGCCGAAGTCGAAGAGGCCGTCGAAGCCGCCTTCGCCGCACGCGCAGCCGGTGCCGGCTTGACCGCGCTCGCTGCACTCGCCGCACTCGTCGGCAGCGGCAGCCTCGCGACCGGCACGGGCGCACCACCGGGCGCCTCGGCCGCCAGCATGAGGTTGACCTTGCCGCCAGCGTCGCGGACGGCAAGCACGTGCGGCGCATCGACATCGATCCTGCGCAGCCGCACCAGGCCTTCGAGCGGCCTCAGCTCGTCGATGGCAATCTTGACGCTGCCGGCGCCTGCCAGCTCGCCAGCCGCCGCGTCGGTCACCGCAAGGCGACCGACCTCGACCGTGCCGCTGATCCGCAGCGACAGCTTCGGACGCTGCTCGAAGACCAGCCGCAGGTCGGCGCTGAGCAGCGCAGACTTCAAGCGCACCGGCAGGTTCTTCGGCAGGTAGCCCAGGAAAGGCGCGACGTCGAAGTCGTGCAGCTTGACCGTGGCCTCGCCTTGGCCGGTGGCGCTGAACGGCGTGGCCGCGGCGGCGGAATCGAAGCGGCTGCCGTCGAGCACGAAGGCCAGCCGCGGCTCGACCTTGATCTCGCGCTGCGAGGGCAGACTGCTCACGAACGGCACCGCCAGCTCGAGGCCGCGCAACTGGTGGCGGGCCTGCACGACCTCGTCGATCACATCGACGCCGCCGTCGGTGACGACGATGTTGTGGAGCGCGAAGCGGGCCGGTTCGGCAGCGGGTTCCTTCGCGGCCAGGCGCTGCAGGACGTCGTCGACATCGAGACCGCCATCGGCAGTGCGCGTCAGGCGCAGGTGCGGCGCCGTGATCTCGAGGCGGTCGGCGATGGGCGCCAGGCGCAGCAGCGACAGCCAGGCGAAGTCGACATGGATGCGCCCGGTCGTCAGTTGCGGCTCTGCGTTCTGCGAGGCGGCGGCGACCTCGAGCCGATCAACCGTGAGCGCAAGCGTCCACGGATTGAAACTGATCTTGCCGAGGCCGACGCGGCGACCGAGCTCGGCGCTCGCGGCCTTCTCGGCCTGCTGGCGGATCAGCGGTGGTGCATACAGGAACGCCGCGGTCCAGAGCACCACCAGCACGGTGGTGACGACGGCGGCGCGGGCGAGTCGCCGCCTGACGACGGGGGTCGGCCGCCACCACCGCCGGAGGGTGGCAGCCGGCGAAGGAACCGGATCGTCGGACCCGATCAGCCCGCCATCTCGAGGATGCTCCACATCTCTTCGGCGACGCCACGCATGTGCATGTCGGGATTGGCTTCCTGCATCCCGGCATCGTCGATGCCTTGCGCCGCGGCCTTCAACTCGGCCACCGCCGACTCGGACAGCATGCGCACGATCATCTGCAGCACGATGCCGTGCGCGACCAGGCGGGCTTCGAGTTCACGGACTCTCTCGTCGGCGTTTTCCATGGCGGCAGAGGCAAAGCGTTCAGCTTAGTGGCCACTCGGCGTCGTCGGCGCCGGACTTGCCTTCTGCCCGTCGTAGGAGGGTTCCGACAGCGCCGCGTCAGCCGGCCCATCGGCCGCCGGCAAGGCCGCGGCCTCAGAACGCATGGCCGTGAAAATCTGCCAGACAGCGATGAACATCGCGGCGATCACCGGCCCGATCACGAAGCCGTTGAGGCCGAACAGCGTCAGGCCACCGAGCGTCGTGATCAGGACGACGTAGTCGGGCATCTGGGTGTCCTTGCCGACCAGCGTCGGCCGCAGCACGTTGTCGATCAGGCCGATGACGAGCACGCCCCATGCAATCAGGGCCACGCCTTGCCAGATCTCGCCGATCGCGAGCAGGTAGATCGCCACCGGCGCCCAGACGAGCGCCGCGCCGATCGCCGGCAGCAGCGACAGGAACGCCATCACGACGGCCCAGAGGATGGCGCCGTGCACGCCGAGCACCCAGAACGCCAGGCCACCGAGCGCGCCCTGCGCCGCGGCGACGAGGATGTTGCCCTTGACGGTGGCCCGCATCACGGTCGTGAACTTGTCGATCAGCACGGTCTTGTGACGCGGTGCAACCGGAATGGCCTCGACGACCTTGCGCGAAACCTCGCGGCCGTCGCGAAGCAGGAAAAAGAGCAGGTACATCGCGACGCAGAAGCCGAGGACCAGATCCAGTGCCTCCTGGCCGAAGTCGACGGCGCGACCGGCCAGCGCCTGGCCGCGCGTGCTGAGTGCGACGGTCAGCTTCTGCTGCAGCGCGCCGATGTCGGCCAGACCGAGCCGGTCCATCTGACCCGTCGCCCACGACGGCAACACGGCGACGATCTGCTGAAAGTAGCGGCCGAAATCGACCTCGCCCGACTTGATGCGCTGGAAAAGACCCGTGACCTCCTGCGCGAGCGAGATCGCGACCAGCGTCAACGGCAGGATGACGAGGAGCAGGATGAGCGCGACCGTGGCCAGTGCGGCGAACGTCGGCCGCGTCGGCATGCGGGCGAAGATCCATCGGTAGAGCGGCTCGAAGAGCAGCGCCAGGATCGCGCCCCAGAGAATCGTGCCCGAATAGGGCCAGAGAACGGCCGCCATCGCCAGCGTCAGGGCTGCGACGAGCACGACGAAGAAGTTGTATTCGGTGCGGCGCGGCGGAGCCAGTGGCGGTCGGGTCATGTGGCTTGCGGTGTCGAGTCTCGGTGAGAGGCCGCGATCGTAGCCGTGCGACCCCGCCTCCCGGTCGTCAGGTCGACACCGCGGCCGACATCGCCGACCCGGCGGCAGCGCGGCCGGCGCGGGTGCCGTGGAACAGGGCTTCCTCGAACACCGAATACGCCGAGAGATCGGCATGCGCGAAATGGACGCGCTTCTGCGGCCCGGCGAGCGCGGCCAGCGCGGCGCTGCTGCGCACACCGGGCACCGGCACGCTCATGGCGTGGCCGTAGCGCATGAGATCGGCCCGCCGCACCTTGGCCGGCAGGTCCGGATGCGCCCGGGCGAGGTCGGCGACGACGCGGCCGGCCCACGTGCGCCAGTCGTCGGTCAGGAGGCGCTTGCGGTTCGCGGCGAGCTCGCCGGCATCGGCGCCGCCGAGCGCCCAGTAGGCCGTGAGCACGGTGGCGCCGGCGAACGGCCGCAGTGACTGGTGCATGGCGTCGACGTAGCCGAGGCCGGCGCTGCCGTAGACGACGTTGTCCCACGACAGCGGTGCGCCGGGCACGTCGTCGAGAGCGGCGTCGAGCTGCAGGTTGGCGACCAGCCAGGGCGCGTGCCGCATCGCGCGGACGGCCTCGGCGAGCGCCGGCGGCATCGCAGCGAGCAACCGGGCGGCGACGAACAGCGGCGTCGCCAGCACCACCTGCGGTGCGATCCAGCGTTCACGGCGCTGCGTGGCCACGTCGAAGGCGTCGACCGTCACCTCGCCGCGGGCCTCGTCGACGGCAAGGACGACGCGGCCACCGTGGAGCCTGTCGCCGAGCGGCGCGGCGAGCCGTTCGGCCAGCCACGCATTGCCTTGCGGCCACGTCAGGACGCCGTCGTCACCGACGATGCCAGCGCTGCCGCGGCTGTCGTCGCCGGGTGCGCGAAAGCCGTGGCGGCTCGCGAAGTAGTGCAGGCCGGCCCAGGCCGAGACCTGGGTCGCGGCGGCGCCGTAGTCGTCGCGGCAGCAGTAGTCGAGGTACCAGCGCAGGGCCGGCGCGGTCAGGCCGCGGCCGTCGAGCCAGCGGGAGAACGTGGTGCGGTCGAGCGCGGCGACGCTGTCGCTCCAGGGCGAGCGCGCGGTCGGGATCGCGAAGGCGCCACCCTCGCCGGCGGCGGCGACGGCCTTCGAGAACGCGCGATATTGCGCGATCGTCGTGACGCATTCTGCGACCGGCAGCGCCTCGACCGGCGGCAGCAGACCTTCGCGCCAGCCGCCGGCAATGAAGAGCCGCTCCTGCGGCGAGTGGCAGAGCACGCGCTCGTCGTAGACGGCGCGGCCGCCCACGAGCTTGCGCACGCCGAGCT
>JBDTCA010000253.1:0-6572 GCA_039923815.1 Caldimonas sp.
AGCGAAGTTGACTTCGAGCCGTCAGCGGACTAACCCGACAGAGACTGCCGGCGGGGACAGCCGTCAGCGGCAGACAAGCAGACAACGAGGAACCGACATGCCGACCGTGCAGGTGGATCGTGACGACGAGATATGGACGGTGACCATCGTCCGGCCCGAGGTCCGCAACGCCGTCGACGGCCCTACCGCGCGCGCCCTCGCCGACGCCTTTCGCGCCTTCGATGCCGACGCCGTTGCCAGGGTCGCCGTGCTGGCTGGCGCGGGCGGCCACTTCTGCGCCGGGGCCGACCTGCGCACCGTCGCCAGCGGCAACGCGTCAGCCGCTCTCGGCGCCGAGGCCAACGAGCACGCACTCGTGCTCGACGACGACATGGCGCATGACGGCCCGATGGGTCCGACGCGTCTCGAGCTCGGCAAGCCGGTGATCGCCGCGATCGAGGGCTACGCCGTCGCCGGCGGTCTCGAGCTCGCGCTCTGGTGTGACCTGCGCGTGGCGGCGCTGACAGCGACCTTCGGCGTCTTCTGCCGCCGCTTCGGCGTGCCGCTGATCGACGGTGGCACGGTGCGACTGCCTCGCCTGATCGGCGAGAGCCGCGCCATGGACCTGATCCTCACCGGGCGCGCCGTCGGCGCCGCCGAGGCCTTGCAGCTGGGCCTCGCCAATCGCGTCGTCGCCGAAGGTCGTGCGCTCGAGACGGCGCTGGCGCTCGCACGCGAGATCGCCGTCTTTCCGCAGCATTGCATGCGCAACGACCGCGCCAGTGCACGGCAGCAGCACGGCCTCGCGCACCACCAGGCGCTCGCGCTCGAATTCGCGTTCGGCCGGCAGACACTCGCCTCGGGTGAAGCCGAATCAGGCGCCCGTCGCTTCATCGTCGGCGACGGCAAACACGGTCAGTTCGAGCCGACCTGAGCCTCGGCGAGCGCCAGGTTCGACGTGTCCGGAAACGGCCAGTCCCGATGCCGTCGCTGACCATAATCAACGCATGACGATCGATGGCGACGCGGCTTACCAGGTCCTTCTCGCGCGCGACGCACGCTTCGACGGTCGGCTCTTCGTCGGCGTGACGTCGACGGGCATCTACTGCAGGCCGATCTGCCGCGTGCGCACGCCGGCGCGGCGAAACTGCCTGTTCTACGCCACGCCGGCGCAGGCCGAAGCCGCCCGGTTCCGGCCGTGCATGAAGTGCCGCCCCGAGATCGCGCCGGGCCCGGGCCTGCCGTGGACGGTGATGGACGCCTCGCGCACGCTGGCACGCCAGGCCCAGACCGCGCTCGACGACAGCGCCGCGAGCGGCGACGCGCCGGGCGTGGCCGCGATCGCCGGCCGCCTCGGCGTCAGCGACCGCCATCTGCGCCGCATCTTCTTCGCCGAGCATGGCGTCACGCCATTGCAATATCTGCAGACGCGCCGTCTGTTGCTCGCCAAGCAGCTACTGACCGACACGTGCATGCCGGTTGCGCAGATCGCGCTCTCGAGCGGCTTTCGCAGCCTGCGCCGCTTCAACGCCGCCTTCGCCGACGGCTACCGCATGAGCCCGACGCGGCTGCGGCGCACGGCCGCACCGGTCTCCGCAGTGGCGCCGCGCGGCCGCAAGGGCAACGCCGTCGCCATCGCCCGCACGGCCGCTGCCCAAGCGGAAGCCGCAACCCCGATCACGGTGACGCTCGCCTACCGCGCGCCTTACGACACCGCGAGCCTGCTCGCCTTCATCGCCCAACGCGCAGTCCCCGGCGTCGAGGCGATCGACCGCCTGACGGTGCGCCGCAGCGTTCGCGCCGGCGTCGCCGGTCCTCGAGCCGGCTGGATGGAAGCGCGCTTCCTGCCCGACAGCGCGCGCGTCCAGCTCGCCTTCGCACCGGCACTCGGGCCGGCGAGCGCCGCCGTCATCGCCCATGCCCGCCGCTGGCTAGACCTCGACGCCGCACCGGCGACGATCGACGCCGCCGTCGCCACGTTGCCGGGCGCGCCCGGGCTGCGGCTGCCGGGCAGCGTCGATGCCTTCGAGCTCGCGGTGCGTGCCGTCCTCGGCCAGCAGGTCACCGTGGCGGGTGCACGCACCCTGGCACGGCGGCTGGTCGAGCGTTTCGGCACCGACATCGCGACACCTTGGCCCGATGTCTCGCGCACCTTCCCGGCGCCGACCGTGCTGGCCTTCGAGCCGATCGAGCGCATCGCCGAGCTCGGCATCATCCGCAGCCGCGCCGGTGCCATCCAGGCGCTCGCGGCGCAATGGAGCGAGATCGCGCCGCTGCTGGCCACGGGCTCTGCACCCGAGCCGCTGGTCGACCGGCTGCGCTGCCTGGCCGGCATCGGCCCCTGGACGGCGCACTACATCGCGATGCGGGCGCTCGGCTGGCCCGATGCCTTTCCGCCCGGTGACATTGCCGCGCTCAAGGCCATGCGCCGACTCTTCGGCACCACGACGCAGCGCGAGGCCGACGCGCACGCCGAACCCTGGCGGCCGTGGCGCGCCTACGCGCTGCTCCGTCTGTGGAACTCACTCGGAACGACACCATGACTCACGCCACCGAAGCCAGCCTCGCCCGCTACACCGCACAGCACCGCTTCGCGTCGCCGCTCGGCCCGCTGCTGCTGGCACGCACCGAGGCCGGCCTGGCCGGCGCCTGGTTCGAGAACCAGAAGCACCACCCGGTCGCGATCGACGCTCCCGAGCGCGCGGACGATCCGATGCTCGCCGACGCAGCCGCCCAGCTCGTCGCCTACTTCAGCGGCACGCGACCGGCGTTCGATCTGCGCCTCGATCTGTACGGCACCGACTTCCAGCGCGCGGTATGGGCCGAGCTGCTGCGCATCGACAGCGGCTCCACCTGCAGCTACGGCAGCATCGCGCGACGGCTCGGCGCGCCGGCGGCCAGCCGAGCCGTCGGTGCGGCCGTTGGCCGCAACCCCGTGTCGGTGATCGTGCCCTGCCACCGAGTCGTCGGCGCTTCGGGCGCGTTGACGGGCTACGCCGGTGGCATCGAGCGCAAGACGGCTCTGCTCCGCCTCGAGGCCGAAGGAGCGGCCCGACGCTCGGGCATCGGCATCTCGTGACGGGCGTGTTGCCAGCACAACCCCTGGGCTAAAGTCAATCCGCCCCCGGTCCGGCGACCGGTATTGCCGGGAAGCCGAATGCGACAAGCCGTCTATCAACGCCAGCGCCACGAGCGCGTCCACATCTTCGATGCGAGCACGATGCCATGGGAGGCCACGGCGCGGCCGGGACTGCGGCTCAAGACGATTCGCGTCGACGACGATCGCGGCGAATTCCTCGGCCAGATCGGCTTCGATCGGTTCGTGCGCAGTGGCCTGCACCAGCACCAGGGTGTGGCCACGAGTTTCATCCTCGAAGGTGGCCTGTGTGATTACCAGGGTCACGTCGCCCTGAACGAGATCGGAATCAACTACCTCGGCTCGACTCACGACGCCATCGCCTATGTACCGACGGTGCTTGTTTCCAAGCTAGAGGGCGTCGTCAACTACCCGCCAGAAGACGGCCTGCTCTCGGGCCTGCACGCCGGCTCGACGTACCACAGCTTTCGCAACGAAGCGCCCGACGTGATGCCGGAGATCAACGTCGCCGTCGATCGCGTCGAGGCGATCGAAAGCGGCGTCGCTGGCCTGTGTCGGCAGCCGGTCTACGACTACCACGGCAGCGGCACGATTCGCCGCCTGCTCCAATGGCGGCTGCGGCCGCACACCGTCGTGCCGGCGTGGCAGGCAAGCGACTGGGTCGAGCTTTGGGTACGAGGCGGCGAATTGAGCGTCAACGGGCAGAAGGCGCACGCCAACTGTTTCGTCGTCATCGAGCCGGGCGCCACCCTGAGCATCGACGCGCCATTCGGCGCGCTCGCCCTGGTGTGGGCGGAAGGCAGCGAGCGTTGGGTCGCGACTTGCACAGGCACCGACGGCAAGGGAAGCTCGCTCAGCGCCAGCCTGTTCGGTTTCTGAGCCGGGCCCGCGGCTTCAGTCAATCGTTACGGCCGAAGTAAGGCCTCGAGGCCCGCGAAGCAGATCAGCCCGAAGAAGCGCGGATCGTCCATCGGCAGGGATGCCACGGTCGGAGGCAGCGAAGACGTAACCGGAGTTAGCGGGGCCTCAGATCGAAGCGACCGGCAACCCGGCGGGCGGCACCGTTGCGTGGACAGTGAAGCCGCGATCCAGCAACAGCCAGCGCCACTTGGAGACCGCGCGAAACGGCCGCGTCACCGACTCTGGCCCCGGTACCGGCAGACCTTGCGCCATCTGCAGCGTGATCGAACGAGCCGCATCCGGACAGATCTTGCAGAGCCAGTTGCGCCCGTCCTGAATGGAACACTCGTTGAAGTGCCCGGTTGGCTCCCGTGAGCCGACAGTCCAGAAGACAACCTCGCCGTGCGGCTTCAACGCTCGATATCGATACCGCGGTCCGGTGGCGACTTTGCCGCCACATTGATCTCCCTGCCATTCGCCGCCGACGCAGTCCACGGTATAGATGGTGCGCTCGCCTTGCAGGGTGATGAAATCGGAGGCCCAGCCGGCGAACAGCAATCCGGTCAGTACGACGATCAAGGCTCCCCAGACACGCAACATCGATTCGGGCTCCGTTCGAAAGGCGCGTCGATTGTGCACCCCCAACCCGCGCACACCGCCCGGGCCATCCCTCAGATCTTCGGATGATCGACCGGTTCATGGCCCGGCACCTCCGGTACGGGCGAAAGGCCGCTCCCGTCGTCAGGCTCAACGGGCAAGGCATCGGGTTCAGGCTCGCCGTTCTGCGGCAGTCCGGGCAGTGTGGGCATGACCATTCTCCTCAGCGCTTCTTCGACGAGGACTTGCGTGCCGCACCGCCCGACTTGCGCTTCGCCGACCTGGCAACCTTCTTCACCGCCTCACCTTGGCCTTCGGTGGTTTTCACTGCAGCAGACTTCGCCGCCGTGACCTTCCGTGGCTGCATCTTCTTTGCGACCACGACCGAGTCAGCGCCCTTTCGATCGGCCGCCGTGCGCGTGTGGCCGAAAAGGCCCGAAATCGCATTTTTCAATTTGCCGACGATTCCGGTTTTGGTGGACGTGACCAAGTTCTTCTCTCCTTCGTGTTGGGCCGCCAGTGTGCACGGCACCCCGAGATGCCGCAAGGCGACACGCGAGCGGACATGAAGGCGTCGCAGCGGTCCACAGGACCGGCGTCTCGCCGGAGTGATGGCCGGGACGTCGAAGAACCCTTCAGGCCATATCGGCAACGGCAGTGCGGGCTCTGACCCACTTGCGCACGAACCCGACCTAAAATCGCGAAATGGAATTTGAAGTTCTCCTTCTTGCCGGTCGACGACGCCTTGTCGACGAAGCGGTCGCGTTTTTCGCGGCTACCGGCATGAGGGGCGCGTTCGCGACACGCCGATGGAAAACGGCTCTGCTGCTGCAGCCTGCCGCACATTCCTGAGCCCGGCGATCAACCTCCCTTCTTGCGCAAATCTTCGATCGCCGGGCACCACGCCCGCGCGATGGTCCGTACCCGATCAGCTCAGGCACGGGACCGACTTCACAGGAGTGCACGATGGACACCGCCGCCTTTGTTGAGCGCACGCTCACCGATCTCGACCACACGCGCCTCGTCAAGCTGACGGGGCGCATGCGAACCGGCGCCGCGTCCGGCGACGCCGACAACATGGCTGACGCGCTCGACGCAGCGCGTCTTGTGCCTTCACGCGCCGTGGCACCCGACGTCGTGACGATGTACTCACAGGTGCTGTTGAAGGACTGCGCCACGGGACGTCGTTTCGGGGTGACGCTTTGCTACCCCGCCGATGCCGAGCCCTCGGCAGGTTTCGTCTCGGTGATGTCTCCCGTGGGCGCAAGCGTACTGGGCATGCATGTCGGCGAGACCGCACGCTGGGTCACCCCCAATGGAGAAGCTGGTGCGGCAGAAGTCGCCGAGCTTGTCTTCCAGCCCGAGGCCAGCGGCGACTACACCTTGTAGATGAGACCTGCACCGCAGGCGGCACGCCGCGCCGAGCGGTTCTCACGGGTCCGGGGCATGGTGCTTTCAACGGGGCCAGAGAGTCGCACGTACCAGGCATGCCGGGATGTACCGGCGACCTATGTCGACTGCGTGGTGGTGGTTCGTAACTGACCACCAACCCTCAAGGCATCCATCACCGAACGCGTGAGACGCTCGACTTCCGCCACAAGGATTTCCAACCCCGGCAAACCTCCTGCGTTGCGGCTCTCGATCACGTCCCTGAACGCTTCATCGAGCATCACCCTCACCGCCGTCAAGCGCTCGCAGGCGTCTTCGACTTCTTGCCAGATCGGCATGTTGCACTCCGCTTTTTGTTATGCCGCCACGGCGCCGGCGGGCGGGATTGTGCGGCTTTGGTCCGTGGCCGCATGCCGCAGACAGTTCTCCTACGAACGTATGGAGAATTCGACTGGCCGGCATCAACGAAGCGGCGCACCAGAGGCATCGTCGGTCGCAGCCAAAACGAAGCGGCCCCCAGAAGTGTCCCTCTGGAGGCCGAAATGTTGGCGGAGTGGACGGGACTCGAACCCGCGACCCCCGGCGTGACAGGCCGGTATTCTAACCAACT
>JBDTCA010000254.1:0-9703 GCA_039923815.1 Caldimonas sp.
GCGTGACTTCCTGCATCTTCAGCTCGATGTAGGCATCGATGTAGGTCTCCGTGAAGACGCCGCCCTTGAGCAGGAAGGCGCGACCCTTGTCGAGATAGTCGAGCGCCTGTTCGAGGCTGGAGCACACGGTCGGGATCTTCGCGTCTTCCTCCGGCGGCAGGTGGTAGAGGTCCTTGGTGGCGGCTTCGCCCGGATGAATCTTGTTCTCGACACCATCGAGGCCGGCCATCAGGAGCGCCGTGAAGGCGAGATAGGGGTTGGCGAGAGGGTCCGGAAAACGCGCCTCGATGCGCCGACCCTTCGGGTTCGCGACGTGCGGGATGCGGATCGACGCCGACCGGTTCTTGGCGCTGTAGGCCAGCTTGACCGGCGCCTCGAAGCCAGGCACCAGGCGCTTGTAGCTGTTGGTGCCCGGGTTCGTGATCGCATTGAGGGCACGGGCGTGCTTGATGATGCCGCCGATGTAGAAGAGAGCGAACTCCGACAGGCCGGCGTAGCCGTCGCCGGCGAACAGGTTCTTGCCACCCTTCCAGATCGACTGGTGCACGTGCATGCCCGAGCCGTTGTCGCCGACGATCGGCTTCGGCATGAACGTGGCGGTCTTGCCGTACGAGTGGGCCACGTTCTGGATCACGTACTTCTGCAGCTGCAGCCAGTCGGCGCGCTGCACGAGCGTGGAAAACCTGGTGCCGATCTCCATCTGCGCCTGCGCCACCTCGTGGTGGTGAACCTCCACCGGGATGCCCAGCGACTCGAGGATCAAACACATCTCCGAGCGCATGTCCTGCATGGAGTCGATCGGCGGCGTCGGGAAGTAGCCGCCCTTGACCGTCGGCCGGTAGCCGGAGTTGCCGTGCTCGTATTCCCGGCCCGAGTTCCACGCGGCCTCTTCGGAATCGATCTTGTAGAAGCAGCCCGACATGTCGACCTGCCAGCGCACGCTGTCGAAGATGAAGAACTCGGGCTCCGGGCCGAAGTACGCGGCATCGCCAAGGCCGGAGGCCTTCATGTAGGCCTCGGCCCGCTTGGCCAGCGAACGCGGGTCGCGCTCGTAGGGCTTGCCGTCGCCCGGCTCGACCACGTCACAGGTGAGGATGAGTGTCGGCTCTTCAAAGAACGGATCGATGTTGGCGGTGTCGGGGTCCGGCATGAGCTGCATGTCGGAGGCTTCGATGCCCTTCCAGCCGGCGATCGACGAGCCGTCAAAGGCGTGGCCATCGGTGAACTTGCTCTCGTCGAAGTGCGAGATCGGCACCGTGACGTGTTGTTCCTTGCCGCGTGTATCGGTGAAACGAAAGTCGATGAACTTGACCTCGCTGTCTTTCACCATGGTCATCACGTCGGCGACGGTCTTTGCCATCAATCACTCTCCAGACAGGTTGAATTCGATTTGCGGGGCGCGGGCTGAACGAACGCTTTTCTTGCGGCCGAACAGAGCGCACAAAAATTTAGCAGAAACCATGCCAGTGATTTGGTCGCGTGGCGCCAGGACAGTGCATCCGAACGCACCATGATCGGGCGCTCTGCTGGATCATCGCACCAGCTCGGGGCCGAGCTCGGCGCCAAGCTCGACCAGGCCGTTGCGCATCCTTGCGAAGGCTGCGGCCATCGCATCGACGTCCCCCTTGACGCCGAGCTCGATGTGCCGGCCCCATTTAGGATGATCGACGCTCGGCAGGCTGAACACCTTGATGCCCGGGAAGTCGGCCTCGATCCGCTGCATCAGCGGCGTCAGCGTCGCCTCCATCGTGCCGAACACGATGATCGAACGCTCCCGTGTCTGCCGACTTGCGTGCAAATCGCGAAAGTGGTGATCGAGCACCCATTCGATCATCGGCCAGGCCATCACCGGAAATCCGGGAACGAAAAAGACACCGCTCTTCTGCGCCGAACCGGTGCGGACCGCGAAGCCGGCAATCTTGTTGTACGGATTCGGGATGATCTCGGCGCCCTGCGGAAAGCGCGCCATGTCGAGGCGATGGAGGTTGTCGTCGCGCTCGGGCTCGTAGGGCTTGCCCTGCTCGCGAGCGATGTCGCGCATGCGCTCGAGGACGAGGTCGCGCGCCTGCGGATGCAGTTCGAGCGGGACGCCGAGCGCCGCCGCAGCGCACTGGCGTGTGTGGTCGTCTGGGGTGGCGCCGATCCCGCCGCAGGAGAACACGACGTCGCCGCTCGCGAAGGCAAACGCGAGATCAGCGCGGATGCGTGCCGGCTCGTCGCCCACGTAGCGCGCCCAGGACAGCGACAGGCCGCGCGCCTCGAGCAACTCGATGGCTTTCGGCAGGTGCTTGTCGGTTCGCTTTCCCGAAAGGATCTCGTCGCCGATGATGATGAGGCCGAAGTTCATGGCAATGGGTTCTCGAGCAGGATGGCAACAGGTGGAGCGGCGACGGCAGCGCCGCGAAGGCGTTCGAGAGCGGCGAGCAGGTAGTGGGCGAACCAGAGCGACGAGAAGGCAAACACCAGCGTGTAAAGCCAGATCGAGGCCAGGATCAGCAGCGGCGCGAACACGAGCGCGAGTGCGCTGACCGCCCAGAGCAGTGACGGCGCGGCGCCGAGATAGCCCGCCGCGACGCCCATGCCGAACAGCGGCCAGCGCTCGGCCCGTAGCAGGTGCCGGCGCTCGTCGGCGCTGGCGTGACTGGCGAGCACGTCGAAGGCGAGCACGCGGTAGGTCAGCCAGCCCCAGATCAGGGGGGGCACGACGAGGATCAGCGGCGGCACGAACCAGAGCGGGATGCTGACGACAAGGACAACGAGCGCTGCCGCCGTGCATCCCGCCGACCAGAGCAGGCTCTGCAACAGGCCGCCGCCGTGTCGGCGGACCAGGCGCGGGAAGCGACGCGCCGCGACCAGGCCGACGAGGGCCGGCGTCATGAGCAGGGCGACGACGATCAGCGAGGCGACGACGAACACCGGCACCGCCAGCGCGACGACCACGAGCGGCGCCACGACGCTGCGAAAGCCGCCGGCGCCGACGGCGTCGAGCCAGGAGAACAAGGCGGCGAGCAGCGACCAGTCTTCGAGCGCCGCCCGCATCGCGGCAACGCCGGGCTCCCAGAAAAAATAGCCGAGCAGACCTGCCGCTCCACCGACGACCAGCAGAGGCGCCAGCGACAGCGCCACCACCTTCGGGTGCAGGCAATAGACGGCGGCGCGCCAGAAGGCGTCGAGCAGTTGACGGGTGTTGGCGCGCATTCGCCGACCCAGTGTACGAGGCACCGCGAGTCGCTCCGCAAGGCGTGCCAATTCGTAACGAATTCCGCCGCGGGCTGCTCCGCCGCCCGCAAAGCAGTGACTTGCGGGTCGAGGGCGCTGCCTAGAATTTAGGCATGTCGCTTCACCTGCCCTCGCTCGACGTCGCCGTCGCGGCCGCGCTTTTCATCGCGGCTGTCCTGTCGACCACGATCGTGCTGCGCCAGCGTGCCCGACGCGGCTCGCTCTGGTGGATCGCCGGCCACCTGTTGCTCGTCGCCTCACTCGGCCTGCAGGCCTGGGACGGCCACCACGACATCGTTGCCCCGATCGCAGCGCTGCTGGCGCTGCAATGGCCGATCGCGATGCTGGTCGGCGTGCGCCAGTTCTATTCGCGCGGCGCTGGCTCGTTGCCGGCATGGGCCGACGCCATCGTGCTCGCCATCGCCGCTCTCGTTGCCTGCGGCATCTGGCTGGCACCCGTGGAATCGGTGTCGCCCGGCCAGGTCTTCGCCATCGCCATGCTGGTCGTGACGCTCTACGCCGCCACCGCCGTCGCGCGCCTCGAGGACTTCGCCGTCACGTCGACGCTGAAGTTGCTCGTCGCCGGCCTGGTTGCCTCCGTCGCGGTGCAGGGGATCTGGCTGGTGGTCGCGTTCAGCGCCGTTCCGTTCGCGATCGCGGCCGCCGACGTCGGCGCCGCCGCCACGCTCGCCACCGCGGCGCTGGCACTGCTGTCGACTCAGATCACGCTGGCCATGAATCACGAGCGCCAGATCGCTCACCTGCGCGCTTCGCAACGCAAGCTCCGCCACCTCGTCGATGTCGACGACGTCACACGGCTGCCGAACCGTCGCCACTTCCATGAACTGGCCGAGCGCGCCGTGGCACCTGCGCCGGAACTTGCCACCGTGCTGTTCTTCGACGTCGATCAACTCAAACGCCTCAACGAACTGCTGGGCCACGCCAACGGCGACGAAGCGCTGCGCCAGATCGGCACCGCACTGCGCGAGACGCTGCGCCGGCGCGACGTCGCCGGCCGCCTCGGCGGTGACGAGTTCGCGGCCGTCCTGCCGCGCACCCGCGTCGCCGACGCCGCCAACGTCGTCGCCCGCATCAATGCACGGCTCGAAGACCGCCAGATCGCCCCTCGTATCGCCCGCGTCGTCCTCAACGTCGGCATGACGCAGATGCTCGCCGGCGAAACCCTGGCCGACGCCCTGCGCCGTGCCGAGAGCGGCATGACGCTGCAGCGCGACGAGACCCGCAAGCTGGCAACGCAGAAGGTCGCCATCGTGGCGGAGGCGGCCACGCTGCGCGCCCACGAGCCGAAGCCTTCGCAGATGGCTGCCCTGAACGCGATCCCGGTCGGCGAAGTCGTCCTGGGTTGATCGGCCCGCCGCGTGCTCAGCGCGCCAGCGACAGAACCCGCCAGCCGCGCGCTGCGGCTTCGGCCATGAGCCGAACGTCGGGGTCGACCACCACCGGACGGCCCACGGCACGCAGCAGCGGCAGGTCGTTGATGGAGTCGCTGTAGAAGGTCGCTGCCGAGAGCGTCGAGTCTTCGGCGCCCCGCGACGCGAGCCACGCATGAACCCGCTCGACCTTGCCTTCGCGCATGTTCAGCACGCCGGCATTGCGGCCGGTGAAGACGCGGCTTTCGTCGCCACCGGCGTCGCCGCTCTCGAGCTCGGTCGCGATCAGCGCGTCGACTCGGAGCAGGTCGGCGATCGGTTCGGTCAGGAACCGGTTGGTCGCCGTCGTCAGCACGAGGGTGTCGCCGGCGTCGCGGTGGCTGTCGACGAGCGCCCGCGCCGATGCCGGGATGCGCGCGGCGATCACGGTGGCGACGAAGCGCTCGCGGTGTGGTGCCCAGCCGGCGGCGCCCTGGCCGCGCAGCGTGCCGGCATAGAAGGCGCAGAACTCGGCCGGCGTGATCACGCCACGCCCGTAACGCTCGACGACATCGCGATTGGCCGCCTCGAACGCGTCTCGATCGAGCACGCCTTCGCTCATCAGGAACTCGCACCAGAGCGCGTCGGTGTCGCCGCTCAGCAGCGTGCCGTCGAGATCGAACAGCGCCAGCCGGCCGCCGCCGCTCACGGCGTGCGCAGGTGCCAGGCGCGCGGCCGGGTGAAGGCCTGGATGCCGTAGGTCGACAGCGTCACGCCGACGCCCGATTCGCCGTGGCCCGACCAGGGCAGGCGCGGGCTGACACGGTCGCAGCAGTTCCAGTAGACGCTGCCGGCATTGACCTTGGAGAGCAGCCTGCCGGCACGCGCTTCGCTTTTCGTGAACATGCCGGCGGTGAGGCCGTAGCGCGTGTCGTTCATGAGCGCCAGCGCTTCCTCGTCGCTGGCCACCTTCTGGATGCCGATGATCGGTCCGAAGCTCTCGTCCTGCATCAGCGCCATCGTGTGGTCGACGCCGGTGAAGACGGTCGGCTCGAACCAGCTGCCGACGCGGTCGATCGCCTTGCCGCCCGCGCGCAGCTGCGCGCCCTTGGCAAGCGCGTCGGCGACCTGCGCCTGCAACACGGCGAGCTGCGGCGCCCGCGTGAGCGGGCCGATGTAGGTGCCGTCGACCAGCGGGTCGCCGACCTTGAAGCTCTCGACGGTGGCGAGGAAATGCGCGACGAAGGCGTCGTGGATCTTCTCGTGCACGTAGATGCGCTCGACCGAGCAGCAGCTCTGGCCGGTGTTGTACATGGCGCCGTCGGCGAGCGACTCGGCAGCAACCCGGGCGTCGGCGTCGTCGGCGACGTAGGTCGGATCCTTGCCGCCGAGCTCGAGCTGCAGGCGCACCATGCGCGGCCCCATCGCCGCCGCGATCTTCGCGCCGGTGGCCGCCGAACCGGTGAAGAAAACGCCGTCGATCTTCTGCTCCAGCAGTGCCGCGCCGACGTCGCCGCCGCCGACGAGCGTGATGAACACGTCGGCCGGCACGCCGGCAGCGTGGAGCAGGCGGTCGATATGCAGCCCCGTCAGCGTCGCGAACTCAGAAGGCTTGTAGAGCACGGCGTTGCCGCTCAGCAGCGCCGGCACGAAGACGTTGCCGCCGACGAAGTACGGGTAGTTCCAGGCCGACACGTTGGCGACGACGCCGAGCGGATCGTGATCGATGCGCTCGGTCATCGATGCGTCGGCAAAGACGGTTTCCGGTGCCGTCGCAGCGGCGACCTGGGCCAGAAAGAAATCGATGCGGCCGAGAAAGCCGTTGAGCTCGTTGCGCGATTGCGCCAGTGGCTTGCCGACCTCCTGCGTCAGCGTGGTCGCCAGCGCTTCGAGTTCGGCCTCCACGGCCGCGCGAAAGCGGGCGATGCAGGCGCGCCGTTCGGCCAGCGGCGACGCAGCCCATGCCGGCTGGGCGGCGTGCGCGCGTGCGGCCTTGGCGGCGACACTGGCGGCGTCGTCGCTCGGCATCTGCGCGAGCGTCGCGCCAGTGGCAGGGTTGGTGATGGTGAGCTGGTTCATGGCGTTCTTGCGGCGCGAGCCGCGCGGAGGAAGTCGTCGAGCAGCGGGCGATCGTCGAGCGTGCCTTCACCGCCGCGGTGAAATTCGGGATGCCACTGCACCGCGGCCATGTAGGAGCCGCCGGGGCGGCGGATCGCTTCGATCATGCCGTCGGCCGGGCAGCGCGCTTCGACCACGAGGCCGGCGCCGAGATCCTTGATCGCCTGGTGGTGGACGCTGTTGACGACCGCGGTCGGCGCCCCATCGAAGATCTCGGCGAGGCGCGAGCCGCGCTCGAATTCGAGTGGGTGCAGGTTGCGGTCGTAGAGCCCGGCGTCGCGGTGGCGGACGCCACCCGGGCGCAAGGTGTCGATGTCCTGATAGAGCGTGCCGCCGTGGGCCACGTTCATGACCTGCAGACCACGGCAGATGCCCAGCACCGGCTTGCCGGCGGCATCGAAGGCGCGCAGCAAGGCGATCTCGTAATCGTCGCGGACGCGGTCGCCGTGCCACTTGTCCTGCAGCGCCGTTTCGCCGTAGCTGCCGGGCCACATGTCGGAGCCGCCTTCGAGCACGAGGGCGTCGAGCCAGCTGGCGTAATCGTGCAACGCCGCGTCGCCTTTTTGGGTGTCGCCAGCGGGGCTCGGGATCATCACGGCGAGCGCGCCGGTCGACATCACCCAGTGCGCGATCGACTGCTCCACGTACTGGAGCGTCTTGCCCGTGAAGATCGGGCGGGCGACGTCGGAATGGAAGAAGCAGGCCGAGATGCCGACCTTGACGCGGTCGGCGTTGCCGGTCACATCGCCTCCGTGAACAGGCGCTCGAAGTCCTTTGCCGAGACAGGTTGCGGATTGGTCTGGTGACAGATGTCGGCGATCGCGATCTCCACCATGCGCGGAATCTGATCGCGTCTCACGCCCGCCGCCGACAGGCTCGGCGCGATGCCGATCGTGCGCTTGAGCTCTTGCAGCCACGTCAGGAAACCCTGCGCGCCCCCCGTCACGCCGACCGCATGCGCCAGCTCCTCGAACTTCTTCGGCGCCGCTCCGGCGTTCCACTTCAGCACGCTCTCGATCATCAGCGCATTGGCCAGGCCGTGGTGCATGTCGCAGACGGTGCCGAGCGCGTGCGCGCACGAGTGCACGGCGCCGAGGTCTTTCTGGAACGCGATGGCGCCCATCATCGAGCTCATCATCATGTCGGAGCGGGCTTCGATGTTTCCCGGTTCGCGCACCGCCGTGGCAAGCGAGCGCGCGGCGATCTTCACGCCCTCGAGCGCGATGCCGTCGCAGAGCGGGTGATAGGCCGGCGACAGATAGCTCTCGACGTTGTGGGTCAGCGCGTCCATGCCGGTGGCGGCGGTCACGGCGGCCGGCAAGCCGAGGGTGAGTTCCGGATCGGCGAACACCACCTTGGCGAGGATCAGCGCCGAGAACACCACGCGCTTGACGTGCGTGTCTTCCTCGCTGATGACCGAGCTGCGACCCACCTCGCTGCCGGTACCGGATGTCGTGGGCAGGGCGACGAAATACGGCACGTTCTTCTCTTCGATGGCGCGCACCTGCGGGTGGTCCCACACGTACTCCATGACGTCGCCCGGATGCGTCGCCATCACGCCGACGATCTTGGCGACGTCGAGCGCAGCGCCACCGCCGACGCCGACGACGCAGTCGGCGCCGTGCGCCTTGTAGTCGGCGGCGCCGCTCATCACCTGCGGGCCGGTCGGATTGCCGAAGACACCGCCATAGACCCTGGGCGCCAGGCCGGCGCCTTCAAGATCGGCGACCAGCTCGGCCATGAGCGGCAGCGCCGCCAGGCCCTTGTCGGTGACGAGCAACGGGCGCTTCAGGCCGCGTTCGACGAGATGCGCCCCGAGCAGCTTGCGCGCTCCCGGGCCGAAGTGGATGGTGGTCGGAAAGGAAAAGCGGGTGATCGTCATGGCGTGGATGGCAGGCAGTGTTGCAACAGGGAAAGTACGGCTCACTTGACGCGCAGCCAGCGCAGCTCGGGCGCATCGCTCGGCCATTGCACGAGCTGCACCTTCTTCTTCATGGCATAGGTCAGCGTGCGGCGGTAGAGCGGCACCATCGGCAGGTCGGCGGCGACGAGGCGAAGCGCAGTGGCGACCAGCGCACGGCGGCGCGTGAGGTCGGGCTCGACGCGGAGCGAGTCGATCAGCGCGTCGAGCTTCGGGCTCGAGAAACGACCGGCGTTGAAGGTGCCGAAGCCGGCCTTGTCGTACGTGCGGAACAACGCATTGAGCGAACCCCAGGCGTCGGTGCCCGCGGTCCAGCCGAACTCGGCCAGGCCGATCTGGCCCTGGCTCAGCCTGGGAAAGAACTGGTTGGTGGGCAGGGAGCGCAGCGTGGTGCGGATGCCGACCTGCGTCAGCATCGCCGTCATCGCCTGGCAGACGGCTTCGCGCCAGGCGACGTTGACGCAGTCGAGCGTGACCGAAAAGCCGTTCGGGTAGCCGGCCTCGGCAAGCAGCGCCCTCGCCTTCGCCGGGTCGAAGGGCAGGCGGCGATCGAGCTCGACCGGCGAGCCGTCGACGCGCATCGAAAGAAAGGCGCCCGTCGGCACGCCGACGCCGCGCAGCACCTTCTGCACGATCAGCTCGACATTGATCGCGTGATACACGGCCGTGCGGACGCGCAGGTCCTTGAACGGGTTGCGGCCCTTGATGTCGCTGCCCTCGAGCTCGTCGTGCCACTGGTCGAAGGCGAGGTACTGCTGGCCGATATCGGGGCTTTGCTGGACCACGAGGGCGCTCTCGGTCTTCAGCCGCGCGACGTCGGGGATGGGTGGGTCGAGCACCACGTCGACCTCGCCCGAGATGAGCGCGGCCAGGCGGGTGGCGTCGGAGCGGATCGTGAGCCACGTGACCTCGTCGACGTTGCCGGAGCGCTTGTCGCTCCAGCCCCACCAGCGCGCGTTCTTCTTCAGCACCACGCGCACGTCGGGGTCGTAACGCTCGAGCAGATACGGACCGGTGCCGTTGGCGTGGCGCACCGCGAAAGTCTCCTGCTTGCCGTTGAAATCCTGCGCGGTCT
>JBDTCA010000255.1:0-19545 GCA_039923815.1 Caldimonas sp.
AGGAAGATGCCGATCACCGACAGCGCGAACAGGATGGCGCCAAGCGAGAGATAGTGGCCGAGCGTGACGGGACCCAGACTCACCTTCGGTCTCCCACGGGCGGCGGCGCCTTGACGGCTTCGGGCACCTCGATCTCGGGCTTCATCTGGACGATGCGCACGCGGTCGGCCTTCTTCGCCTTGACCTGCTCCGAAGGATCCATCCGCTTGGTGTCCCTGCGAGCCCGCAGGGTCAGCGAGATGGCGGCAATGATGGCCACCAGCAGCAGCACGGCCGCGATTTGCAGCGGATAGAGATAGTGCGTGTAGACCTCGATGCCGAGCATCTTGGTGTTGCCGAGCTTCAGAGCTGCGGCACCCACGGCGGGTGCCTCGACGACGCGAAAGCCGGGCAGCAGCACGGCTGCCATTTCGAGTGCGATGACGACACCGACGAGCGCGGCGACCGGAAAGTGCTTCCAGAAGCCGGCGTGCAGCGAGTTCATGTCGACGTCGAGCATCATGACGACGAACAGGAACAGCACCATCACGGCACCGACATAGACGAGCACCAGCGCGATCGCCAGGAACTCGGCGCGAAGCAGTATCCAGACGCAGGCCGCGCTGAAGAACGCGAGCACCAGGTAGAGCGCCGCATAGACGGGGCTGCGCGCCGTGATGACTCGAAATGCCGCGAACAGCAGCACCGCCGAAAAGGCGTAGAAGAGGGCGGTCGGGGTGTCCATGGTTCGGGTGCGGTCGCACGCGGGCTCGCAGCCGATCGCTCGGCCGCGCAGCGCGCTAGCGGTACTTCGCGTCCGCCTCCTTGGCTGCCGAAATCTCTTTTTCGTAGCGGTCGCCGACGGCGAGCAGCATGTCTTTCGTGAAGTACAGGTCGCCGCGCTTCTCGCCGTGGTACTCGAGGATGTGGGTCTCGACGATCGAGTCCACCGGGCAGCTTTCTTCGCAGAAGCCGCAAAAGATGCACTTGGTGAGGTCGATGTCGTAACGCGTGGTGCGGCGCGAGCCGTCGTCGCGAACCTCGCTCTCGATGGTGATCGCCAGTGCCGGGCACACTGCTTCGCAAAGCTTGCAGGCGATGCAGCGCTCTTCGCCGTTCTCGTAGCGGCGCAGCGCGTGCAGGCCGCGAAAGCGCGGCGACAGCGGCGTCTTTTCTTCCGGGTACTGGACCGTCACCTTCTTTGCCAGAAAGTGCTTGCCGGTGAGTCGCATGCCCTTGAACAGCTCCGTCAGCATGAAGCTGGAGAGGAAGTCCTTGATGGGCGTCGGGCTGGTGATGGTTCGGGCCATGCTCTATTTCCAGATGTTCCAGGGCGACTGGATCACGAGCCCGACCACGACCAGCCAGATCAGCGTCACGGGGATGAAGATCTTCCATCCGAGCCGCATGATCTGGTCGTAACGGAAGCGCGGGAACGTGGCGCGGACCCAGAGGAACAACGTCGCGATGCAGAAGGTCTTGAAGAACAGCCAGAACCAGTTCCAGAACCACATCGACGAGACGATCCATTCCGGCGTCTGCATGCCGACAAGCGAGAACGAGATCGGCGCCAGCCAGCCGCCGAGGAACATGACCGAGGCGAGAGCGGAGATCAGGATGATGTTCGCGTACTCGGCGAGGAAGAACATCGCGAACGACATGCCCGAGTACTCGACCATGTGGCCGGCGACGATCTCCGACTCGCCTTCGACGACGTCGAAGGGCGCACGGTTGGTCTCGGCGATGCCCGAGATCACGTAGACGACGAAGATCGGCAGCAGCGGCAGCCAGTTCCAGCTCAGGAAGCTGAGACCGTGTGAGGCGGCGAAGCCACGGTCCTGGCCGAGCACGATGTCGGTCATGTTGAGGCTGGCCGAGACCATCAGCACCACGACGAGCGCAAAGCCCATCGCGATCTCGTAGCTCACCATCTGGGCCGAGGCGCGCAATGCCCCGAGGAAGGCGTATTTCGAGTTCGAGGCCCAGCCTGCAATGATCACGCCATAGACCTCCATCGAGGTGATCGCCATCAGGAACAGCAACCCGGCGTTGATGTTCGAGAGCGCCTTCTCGGGTCCGAACGGCACCACGGCCCAGGCTGCGAGCGCCGGCATGATGGTCATGATCGGACCGAGGAAGAAGAGGCCCTTGTTGGCCGCCGTTGGCACGATGATCTCCTTGAAGATCAACTTGACGGCATCGGCGATCGGCTGCAGCAGGCCGAACGGACCGACCCGGTTCGGCCCTGGCCGGATCTGACTCCAGCCGATCGCCTTGCGCTCCCAGAGCGTCAGGTAGGCGACACAGCCGAGCAGCGGCAGCAACAGCGCCACGATCTTCGTGAGCGACCACGCCACGGGCCAGTCGCCCCCCGTGAGGGCGTCGGCGAAATGGGAGATCGAGTCGAGCATGACGATCAGGCTGCCGGAAGACGAGCGGTGGCCACGGCGGGTGCCGAGACGGAAGCCGGTGCCGGATCGACTTCGAGAGAAAGCGTCAGGCCGCCAAACATCGGGCCGAGCGCGGCAGTCAAGGGGTGCGCCGCGGGTACGCGAAGCACCTTGGCAGCCAGGGACGGGTCGACACGCGCCGGCAGCACGATCGATCCCGTGCCGCTGCCGATGCGCAGCAGCATGCCGTCGACGATGCCGCGTTCGGCCGCAAGTTCGCTCGGGACGCCGACCGTCGGCGACCGCGCATCTGCAGTGAGCTGCAGCGCCGTGGCACGGCGAACGATCGGATCGGTGGCGTAAATCGGCACATCGGCGATGCGCTCGAGCAGCGAATCGGAGCCACGGCGCGCCGGACTCGGCGTCCGCGCAGCCACACCGGTGGCACTCGCCGGCGCCGCCAGCCGAGTCGCGATCGTGGCGATGTCGCCGAGGGCTTCGGCGCGGACCTCGTCGGCGGTCTCGAAAGCGAAACCGGGCAGACCGAGCAGGTTGCCAAGCACGCGGAGCACCTTCCACGCCGGCCTCGCTTCGCCCAGCGGCTTGACGACGCCATGGAACGACTGCACACGACCCTCGGCATTGACGTAGGTGCCAGCCGTCTCGGTGAAAGGCGTGATCGGCAGCAACACGTCGGCGAAATCGTCGCCCGGCATCGGCTTGAACATGCCGAGGGAGACGACCATTTCGGCGCGGCTCAAGGCAGCGACAGCGGCGACGGGGTCAGCGGCGTCGAGCCCAGGCTCGACGTTGAGCAGCACGACCGCCTTGAGCGGTGCGTCGCTGCCCAGCATGCCTGCGGCGCTGGCGCCGGCAGCGCGTGGCATCGCGCCCACGAGCTGGGCGCCGACCGCATTGCCGCCGTCGACCAGCCAGCCGAACGTGGCGCCGGTGAGCTTGGCGATGACACGGGCGACCTCTTCGAGCTCTGCGGCGTCGGCGTGTCGGGCCGCGGCACTGCCGAGCAGCACGGCCTTGCGCTCGCCGCTCTGCAGTGTGGCCGCGATGGCGCGGGCCTCGTCGCTCGGGGCGCCGCCGTCCGTGGCGGCCGGACTCGCGCCCGCCTCCAGGACAGAGGCGATTTCACGCAACACGCGCAGCCACTCGTTCGGTGCTGCGGCCACGCTCGGGCCCATCGGCATGAGCCAATCGTCGCGCAGGGCATGCACGCTCATCACCTTGCAGCCGTTGCGCGCCGCCTGCCGGATTCGCTGCGCGAACAGCGGCTGGTCCTTGCGCAGAAAGGAGCCGACGACCAGCACGCGCTGCAGTTTCGACAACGAGGCGATCGAGCAGCCGAGCCAGCGAAGAGGCGCCCCGGGCAATGCCGGCACAACTTCGCGCAGCCGCGTGTCGATGTGGTCGCTGCCGAGCCCACGCACCAGCTTGGCAAGCAGGTGCAACTCCTCGACAGTGCTGATCGGCGACGCCAGGGCACCGATGCTGTCGGCGCCATGCTCGACCGAGATCTGGGTCAGGCCACGCGACACGTACTCGAGGGCGGCGTCCCACGATGCAGCCAACCAGGCGCCGCCCTGCCGGATCATCGGCGTGGTGAGACGCTCCGGAGAATTGAGCGCTTCATAAGAGAAGCGGTCACGGTCGGCGAGCCAGCACTCGTTGACGTCGTCGTTCTCGAACGGCACGACCCGCATCACACGAGCGCCCTTGACCTGGACGATGAGATTGGCGCCGGTCGAGTCGTGCGGGCTGATGCTCTTGCGACGCGACAACTCCCAGGTGCGCGCGCTGTAGCGAAACGGCTTGCTCAGCAGCGCGCCGACAGGACAGATGTCGATCATGTTGCCGGAGAGCTCGGAGTCGATGGTGTCGCCAGCGACCGTGGTGATCTCGGAGTGCTCGCCACGATGGATCATGCCGAGCTCCATCACGCCGCCGACTTCCTGACCGAAGCGGATGCAGCGCGTGCAATGGATGCAGCGGTTCATCTCCTTCATCGAGATCAGCGGGCCGACGTCCTTCGGGTAGACGACGCGCTTGTCCTCGTCGTAGCGTGACGACGAAGCCCCGTAACCGACCGCCAGATCCTGCAGCAGGCACTCGCCGCCCTGATCGCAGATGGGGCAATCGAGCGGGTGATTGATGAGCAGGAACTCCATCACGCCCTGTTGCGCGTTCAACGCCTTGTCGCTGCGGGTGCGCACGACCATGCCTTGCGTCACCGGCGTCGCGCAGGCCGGCATCGGCTTGGGGGCCTTCTCGATGTCGACCAGGCACATGCGGCAGTTGGCAGCGATCGTCAGCTTCTTGTGATAACAGAAGTGCGGGATGTACGTGCCAGCCTGGTCGGCGGCGTGCATGACCATGCTGCCCTCGGGCACCGACACCTTCTGGCCGTCGAGATCGATCTCGATCATGGCTTGACCATCTCCCTGACCGCAGGCGAGGCCGCAGCCTTCATCACCAGGCCATATTGCAGCGTGGACGCGGCGGCAGTCAGTTCAGGGTGCGGGCTGTCGGCCGAACCGATGTTGCCGACGTGAACCGGCGGAACGCTCTTCTCGATGAGGGCGACGAACTCCTCCCGGAAGTGCTTGATCATGGCGCGAACCGGCATCGCGGCGGCGTCGCCGAGCGCGCAGATGGTGCGGCCCTGGATGTTGTCGCAGACGTTGTTCAGCGTGTCGATGTCCTGCATGCGGCCCTGACCGTTGGCGATGCGCTCGACCATGCGGTACAGCCAGCCCGTGCCTTCGCGGCACGGCGTGCACTGCCCGCAGCTTTCGTGCATGTAGAAGTACGAGAGCCGCAGCAGCGAGTGCACCATCGAGCGCGAATCGTCCATCACGATCACGGCTCCCGAGCCGAGCATGGAGCCGGCCTTGGCGATGGCGTCGTAATCCATGGTGAGCGTTTCCATCACCGCAGCCGGCAGCACCGGCGCCGACGAGCCGCCGGGGATGACCGCCTTCAAGGTGCGCCCTTCGGGCACGCCGCCGGCGAGCTCGAGCAACGTCGTGAAGGGCGTGCCGAGCGGCACCTCGTAGTTGCCGGGCTTCTGGACGTCGCCCACGACCGAAAAGATCTTGGTGCCGCCGTTGTTGGGCTTGCCGATCTCCAGGTAGGCCGGACCCCCGTTGACGATGATCCAGGGCACCGCGGCGAAGGTCTCGGTGTTGTTGACCGTTGTCGGCTTGCCGTACAGGCCGTAGCTGGCCGGGAACGGCGGCTTGAAGCGCGGCTGGCCCTTCTTGCCCTCGAGCGACTCGAGCAGCGCCGTCTCTTCACCGCAGATATAGGCGCCGAACCCGTGGCTGGCGTGCAGCTGGAAGTTGAACTTCGAGCCGAGGAGCGCGTCACCGAGATAGCCGGCGTCGCGGGCTTCGTCCAGGGCTTCCTCGAAACGCTCGTAGACCTCGAAGATCTCGCCGTGGATGTAGTTGTAGGCGACGTTCACGCCCATCGCATAGGCGGCGATGGCCATGCCTTCGATGACCATGTGCGGGTTGAACATCAGCAGGTCGCGGTCCTTGCAGGTGCCGGGCTCGCCTTCGTCGGAGTTGCAGACGAGGTACTTCGCGCCCGGAAACTGGCGCGGCATGAAGCTCCACTTGAGCCCGGTGGGAAAACCGGCTCCGCCACGGCCGCGCAGGCCCGATGCCTTGACCTCGGCGATGACCTGCTCCGCCGTCATGCCGAGCGGCTTGCCGTCGGCCTCGCCCTGCGCCAGGATCTTGCGCAGCGCCGCATAGCCGCCGCGTGATTCGTAGTCCTTCAGGCGCCAGTTCCGACCGTCGAGGCCAGCGTAGATCTGCGGCGCGATGTGGCGACCATGGAAACAGGTCTCGATGCCGGTGGCCTGGAAGCGCGACAGGTCGATGCGCGTCGTCATGGTGATGTCGCCTCGCCACGCAGGGTGGCCACGAGCTCGTCGAGTCGCGCGTTGCTCATAAAGCTCACCATCTGCAGATCGTTGACAAGCACGACCGGAGCGTCGGCACAGGCGCCGAGACACTCGGCCTTCTGCACCGTGAAGGCACCGTCGGTCGTGGTCCCGCCCTCGTCGACCCGAAGTGTTTCGCAAAGGTGCGCGAGCGCCTGCTGGGCGCCGCGGAGCTGGCATGGCAGGTTCGTGCACACGTTCAGCTTGACGCGGCCGACGGGCTGCTGATTGAACATGTTGTAGAAGGTGGTGACCTCGTGCACCGCGATCGGCGGCATGCCGAGCACCTCGGCGACGATCTGCTCGCTTTCGGCCGAAATGTAGCCGTGCTCGGCTTGCAGGATTGCCAGGCAGGCGATCACGGCCGAAGCCTTGCCTTCCGCCGGGTACTTGTCGATCTCGCGCTCGAAACGCGCCGCCGCGTCGGCCGACAGCATCGCTTTGATTTGACCTGGTGCACTCATCGATCGATCTCGCCGAAAACGATGTCCATCGTGCCGATGACGGCGACCGCGTCGGCGATCATGTGTCCGCGCGCCATCTCGTCGAGAGCGGCGAGGTGCGGAAAGCCCGGGGCGCGGATCTTGAGGCGATAGGGTTTGTTCGCTCCGTCGCTGACGATGTAGATGCCGAACTCACCCTTCGGATGTTCGACCGCCGCGTAAGCCTCGCCTTCTGGAACGCGAAAGCCCTCGGTGAAGAGCTTGAAGTGATGGATGAGGTCTTCCATCCCCGTCTTCATGTCGACACGCGACGGTGGCGCCACCTTGTGGTTTGCCGTGATCACCGGGCCCGGGTTGGCGCGCAGCCAATCGATGCATTGCCTGACGATGCGGTTGGCTTGGCGCATCTCTTCGACGCGGACGAGATAGCGGTCGTAGGTGTCGCCGTTGACCCCGAGCGGAATGTCGAAGTCCATCTTGTCGTAGACGTCGTACGGCTGGTGTTTGCGCAGATCCCAGAGGATTCCGGAGCCGCGCAACATGGGCCCGGTGAACCCCAGGTTCTTGGCGCGTTCCGGAGTGACGACGCCGATACCCACCGTACGCTGCTTCCAGATCCGGTTGTCGGTGAGCAGCGTCTCGTACTCGTCGACCTTTTCGGGAAACCGCTGCGTGAAGTCGTCGATGAAGTCGAGCAAGGAGCCGTGGCGGTTCTCGTTACGCTCGGCAGTCGACCTGGCGCTGCGGATCTTGTTCTCGCGGTACTGCGGCATCGTGTCCGGCAGGTCCCGGTAGACGCCGCCAGGCCGGAAATAGGCCGCATGCATGCGCGCACCAGAGGCCGCCTCGTACATGTCGAACAGATCTTCACGCTCGCGAAAGCAATAGATGAAGATGTTCATCGCACCGCAGTCGAGACCGTGCGCGCCGAGCCACATGAGGTGGTTCATGAGGCGAGTGATTTCCGCGAACATGACGCGGATGTATTGCGCACGGATCGGCACGTCGACACCCAGCAGCTTCTCGATGGCCAGGCAGTAGGCGTGCTCGTTGCACATCATCGACACGTAGTCGAGCCGGTCCATGTAGGGCAGAGACTGGATATAGGTGCGCGACTCGGCGAGCTTTTCGGTGGCGCGATGCAACAGGCCGATGTGCGGATCGGCCCGTTGAATCACCTCGCCGTCGAGCTCGAGCACGAGGCGAAGAACGCCGTGGGCAGCCGGATGCTGCGGGCCGAAGTTCAGCGTGTAGTTCTTGATGTCGGCCATCAGTGCAGGCCGCCGTAGTTGTCTTCCCGGATCACGCGCGGCGTGATCTCGCGCGGCTCGATCGTCACGGGTTGATAGATCACGCGCTTCTGCTCGGGGTCGTAGCGCATCTCGACCGTGCCGGTGACCGGAAAGTCCTTGCGAAACGGATGACCGATGAAGCCGTAGTCGGTGAGCAGGCGGCGCAGATCGAGATGGCCGTCGAAGATGACACCGAAGAGATCGAAGGCTTCGCGCTCGTACCAGTTCGCCGCGCTCCACACATCGGTGAGCGAGGCGATCTGCGGCACGTCGTCGCTGGGGCAGAACACCTTCATCCGGAGCCGCCAGTTGTGCGTGAGCGAAAGCAGGTGCGTGACGACACAGTACCGCGGGCCCTCCCAGGCAACGTCGCGATAGCTTGAATAATCGACGCCACACAGGTCGATGAGCTGCTCGAAGCGCAGCTCGGCATGATCCCTCAGCAAGCCCGCAGTCTCTAGATAGTGCGCCGCCGACACCGTCAGCGTCAGCTCACCCAGCGCGAGATCGAGCTTCTTGACACGGTCGCCGAGCACCGCGGAGATGGCGGTTTGCAGGGTCTCGAGTTTGCTCATGTCCTGGGCGTGCCGCTATCGCGCAATGGTGTTTTCGCGGCGGATCTTGGCCTGCAGCTGCATCACGCCATAGAGCAAGGCTTCGGCCGTCGGCGGGCAGCCCGGCACATAGACATCGACAGGGACGATGCGATCGCAACCTCGAACCACCGAATAGCTGTAGTGGTAGTAGCCGCCACCATTGGCGCACGAACCCATGGAGATGACCCAGCGGGGCTCGGCCATCTGGTCGTAGACCTTGCGAAGCGCGGGTGCCATCTTGTTGCAAAGCGTGCCGGCAACGATCATGAGGTCGCTCTGCCGCGGGCTTGGCCGAAACAGCATGCCGAATCTGTCGATGTCGTAGCGCGCGGCGCCGGCATGCATCATCTCGACGGCACAACAGGCCAGGCCGAACGTCATCGGCCAGAGCGAGCCGGTCTTCGACCAGTTGATGACCGAGTCGAGGCTCGTGGTCACGAACCCTTCCTTGAGGACGCCGTCCAGACTCATTGGGGCTGCCTGCGCGAAGTGGCGTTCATTCCCAATCGAGCGCTCCCTTCTTCCATTCGTAGGCGAAGCCCACGACGAGGATGCCGAGGAAAAGCATCATCGCCCAGAAGCCGGCGGGTCCGATTTCGCGCAATGACACCGCCCATGGGAAGAGGAACGCGATCTCGAGGTCGAAAAGGATGAAGAGGATCGCGACCAGGTAGTAGCGAACGTCGAACTTCATGCGTGCGTCTTCGAACGCCTCGAATCCGCATTCGTAGGGAGAATTTTTCGCCTGATCGGGCTTGTGCGGGCCGAGCAGGAATCCGAGGAGCTGCGGCACGACACCGACCGCGATGCCGACGAGGATGAAGAGGATGACCGGAAGGTAGGGGTCGAGAATCATGCGGCCGATGCGAGCAAGAAAAGAGCCGGTGGTGCCGACGGCGAGACTCGAACTCGCACAGCTTTCGCCACTACCCCCTCAAGATAGCGTGTCTACCAATTTCACCACGTCGGCGGCTCTTACTGAGTGCTCCGGCTGGCATGAGGATGAGCTCGCCGGACAACAAAAGATTCTAACTGGAAACATCGAGCCGACAGGGCTACGCGACAGCCACGAGAGCCTTGCACAAGGTCTCTATTTCTGAGGAATCGCTCCCGGTCCCGACGCGTTCGCCGAGGGCGAAACTGGTGGGGTCCCGCTTGCCCGCGCCGTTCCGGAGGCACCCGAAATCACACCAGGAAGCCCGGTCGCAGCCGATGCTACCGATGCCGGTGCCGAGGCACCGCCGACCGGCCGATCGAGCACACTGCTGGCCGCAGCCGTGCGCGGCCGATCGTTGGCGCTGTAGGCGAGCGCGAGGGTGCAGGCGAAGAACACCGCGGCGCATACCGCGGTCGAACGCGACAGGAAATTGGCGCTTCCGGTGGCGCCGAACAAGCTGCCGGATGCACCACTGCCGAACGAGGCGCCCATGTCGGCGCCTTTGCCGTGCTGGATCAGCACCAGGCCGATCATGACCAGCGCTGTGATGATCTGCAGCGCAAGCACGAGGTTCATGACGATGTTCATCTTGGGCAGGACTTTCGTTATTCGTGTGGAGCAGCCGCGGCGCGACAGATGGCGACGAATTCGGCCGCCTTCAACGACGCGCCGCCGATCAGGCCGCCGTCGATGTCAACCTGTTCGAAAAGTTCGGCGGCGTTGTCGGCCTTGACGCTGCCGCCATACAGGATCCGGACCGAGTCGCCGACGGTTGAAGCGCTGCACAACAACGCTCGCAATCGCGCGTGCACGGTCTGGGCCTGTTCAGGCGATGCCGTCTTGCCGGTGCCGATGGCCCATACCGGTTCGTAGGCAACGACGCAGCCCTCGATCGCCGCACCGAGCTTCGAAATCACGGCGCCAAGCTGCCGCGTGACCACGGCATCGGTGTCGCCAGCCTCGTGCTCGTTCAACATCTCGCCGACACAGACAATGGGCACCAACCCGCTTGCCAATGCGATGGCGGCCTTTTCAGCGACCAGTTCATCGGTTTCGCCGTGCATCGATCGCCTTTCCGAATGCCCGACGATGACGTGCGTGCAGCCGAATTCCTTCAGCATGACGACCGAGATCTCACCGGTGTAGGCACCGGCGGAATGCGCGGAACAGTCCTGACCACCCCACCGTATGTCGCTGCCGGCCAGCGCGTCCCGGGTGTCGCCCAGGTAGAGCGCAGGCACGCACACGGACACATCGGAGCCGCCCGTCAGCTCAGCCTTGATCGCTGCCAGCAGCGCCGCGTTGCCCGGACGGCTGCCGTTCATCTTCCAGTTGCCAACGACGAGCTTGCGCCTCGAGGATGACCTCACCACGTCAACACCAACTTGCCGATGTGACGATTGGATTCCATGAGCTTGTGCGCAGCGGCTGCGTCGGCCGAAGCGAAAACCTCGTGGACAACGGGTTTGACGAGGCCGGACTCAAGCCAAGGCCAAACCGTACGCAACAACGACGCCGCGATTGCGCTCTTGAACGTCACCGAACGCGGCCGCAGCGTCGATCCGGTGATCGTGAGGCGGCGCCGAAGCACGAGGCCGGCGTCGATGTGTGCATCGACGCCACCCTGCACGGCGATGATCGCGATGCGACCGTCTTCGGCGAGGCACTTCAACTCTCGGGCGAGGTAGTCGCCAGCGACCATGTCGAGCACGACATCGGCGCCGCGACCACCAGTCAATCGGAGCACCTCGGCGCTGAAGTCCTGCGACTTGTAGTCGATGGCGTGATCGGCCCCGAGCGCGCGACAGGCCGCCGCTTTCTCCTGCGAGCCGACGGTCACGATCACAGTGGCACCAGCCGCCTTGGCGAGCTGGATCGCAGTGACACCGATGCCGCTGCTACCCCCCTGCACGAGCAGGGTTTCGCCGGCTCGGAGGTGCACCCTGTCGAACACGTTCGACCAGACGGTGAAGAAGGTCTCCGGCAGGCTGGCCGCTTCGATATCGGTGAGACCACCGGGAACGGGCAGGCACTGGCCTACGGGCGCCACGCAGTACTCCGCGTAACCACCCCCCGACACGAGCGCGCACACGCGGTCGCCGAGCTTGAAGCCGGCCGCCTCGAGCTCGGTTGCGTTGCCGCTTTCGATCCGTCCGGCAACCTCCAGCCCGGGCAGGTCGGACGCGCCCTTCGGCACCGGATAGAGGCCCTTTCGCTGCAGGACGTCGGGCCGGTTCACACCGGAAGCCGCGACCCGGATCAGCAGCTCACCGACCCCCGCTTCCGGCAGCGGCCGCTCGGTCAGCTTCAGCACCTCGGGCCCGCCGGGGGCCGTGATCTCGATCGCTTTCACTGGTGCGCAGCGATCTACTCTTGCGCAGCCGGCTCGCGCGGCGGCATGTCGCGATCGAGCAAAGCCTTCATCGACAGCTTGACGCGACCCTTCTCGTCCGTCTCCAGCACCTTGACGCGGACGATCTGGCCTTCCGACAGGAAGTCGGTGACCTTCTCAACGCGCTGATGGGCGATCTGACTGATGTGCAGCAGCCCGTCCTTGCCAGGCATCAGGTTCACAAGCGCGCCGAAGTCAAGGATCTTGGTGATCGGGCCTTCGTAGATCTTGCCGACCTCGACTTCCGCCGTGATTTGCTCGATGCGCTTCTTGGCGAACTCGGCCTTGTCAGCATCCGTCGAGGCGATGGTGATCGTGCCGTCTTCACCGATGTCGATCGTGCACCCCGTCTCTTCGGTCAGTGCGCGGATGGTCGCACCCCCCTTGCCGATGACGTCGCGGATCTTCTCCGGGTTGATCTTCATGGTGTAGAGGCGCGGCGCGAACTGCGACACCTCGGTGTTCGCGGTGCCCATCGCATCGGTCATCTTGCCGAGGATGTGCAGGCGAGCTTCCTTGGCCTGCGCCAATGCCACCTGCATGATCTCCTTCGTGATGCCCTGGATCTTGATGTCCATTTGCAGCGCAGTCACGCCAGCGGTGGTGCCGGCGACCTTGAAGTCCATGTCGCCGAGGTGATCTTCGTCGCCAAGAATGTCGGTCAGCACGGCGAAGCGGTTGCCTTCCTTGATCAGACCCATGGCAATACCTGCGACGTGTGCCTTCAGCGGCACGCCGGCGTCCATCAGCGCGAGGCAGCCGCCGCACACCGAGGCCATCGACGAGGAGCCGTTCGACTCGGTGATCTCCGAGACGACGCGCATCGAGTACGGAAACTCGCCGCGGTCGGGCAACACGGCAACGAGCGCGCGCTTGGCAAGGCGGCCATGACCGATCTCACGCCGCTTCGGCGAGCCGACACGACCCGTCTCGCCGGTGGCGAACGGAGGCATGTTGTAGTGCAGCATGAAGTGCTCGCTGTACTCACCGGCGAGCGCGTCGATGCGCTGGGAATCGCGGTCGGTGCCAAGCGTGGCAACGACGAGCGCTTGCGTCTCGCCGCGCGTGAACAAGGCCGAGCCGTGGGCACGCGGCAAGAGACCGCTGCGAATCTCGATGGGGCGGACCGTGCGTGTGTCGCGACCGTCGATGCGCGGTTCGCCAGCCAGGATCTGGTTGCGGACGATCTTGGCTTCGATATCGAACAGGACGTTGTCGAGCTTGACCTTGTCGACGGTCATGCCGTCGCCCTGCATCGCCGCGGTCGCTTGCGCGGTGACGGCCCGCGTGGCATGCGTGCGGTCCTGCTTGGAGCGGATCTGATAGGCGTCACGCAGCGGTTGCTCGGCAAGGCTGCCGACCTTGGCGATGAAGGCTTCGTCCTTGGCCGGCGCCTGCCAGTCCCAGACGTTCTTGCCGGCGTCACGCACCAGTTCGTTGATGGCCGCGATGGCGATGTTTCCTTGCTCATGGCCGAAGACGATGCCACCGAGCATGACTTCTTCGCTCAGCTGTTTGGCTTCGGACTCGACCATCAACACGGCCGCCTCGGTGCCCGCGACGATGAGATCCATCTGCGTGTCGGCCATTTGGGCCTTGCTGGGATTCAGCACGTACTGGCCACCGATATAGCCCACGCGTGCCGCACCGATGGGGCCGTTGAACGGGATGCCCGAGATCGCGAGCGCCGCGCTGGCGCCGATCAGCGACGGGATGTCGGCTGCAATCTCCGGGTTCAACGACAAGACGTGAATGACGACTTGCACTTCGTTGTAGAACCCTTCCGGAAAGAGCGGCCGCAACGGCCGATCGATCAGGCGCGAAGTCAGGGTTTCAAGTTCGCTTGGGCGCCCTTCCCGCTTGAAGAAGCTTCCCGGGATCTTGCCGGCGGCATATGTCTTCTCAAGATAGTCCACGGTCAACGGGAAGAAGTCCTGGCCCGGCTTGGCTTCCTTCCTGGCCACGACCGTCGCCAGAACGACGGTGTCTTCGATGCTCACGACCACGGCGCCACTCGACTGACGCGCGATCTCGCCGGTTTCGAGGGTGACCGTGCGGCCGCCCCACTGGAAGGACTTGCTGATCTTCTTGAACATGCTCATGTGCGTACTCCGTTCCTGACGGGCGCCTTTTGGGCGGCGCCGACACCCGGAACGAGCCACTTCGGGCGACATGCCATTCCAGCGATGCTCGCGAATCCCGACGCGAACAACGATGGAATGACACGGCGACGCCTTCGGTCGCTCGTTCGTCAAACCGGGGACAGCGTTCTTCGCCGACGGGCCCCGGCAAAAAGACCTACTTGCGCAGGCCGAGCTTCTGAATCAACGCCGTGTAGCGACTCGCGTCCTTGCCCTTCAGATAGGAAAGCAGACTCTTGCGTCGGTTCACCATCTTCAACAGACCGCGACGGCCGTGATGGTCTTTCAAATGAGTCTTGAAATGCGGAGTGAGTTCGTTGATCCGGTCGGTCAGCAAGGCAACCTGCACCTCGGTGGATCCGGTATCAGCGGCGCCACGGGCGTGCGCCTTGACGATTTCGGCAGTGTGTTCGGTGGTGGCGGGCATCTCGTTTCCAAAAGGTGAAACCGAGCGCGCCAGCGAGGCGAGACTGCAGTTTCGGGTTCGACTTGCGATCGCCGGTGAAACTGACCGGCGCCGTGCTGATTGCCGTTAGGCAACCTGTAATTATGCCATCTGTGCGGCGCGCCCCGAACCGGAAAGGGTCGCCAGAGGCCAGCGTGGTCGAACCTCGAACGCATAGTCCGCCGAACTTTCGCTCGCGCCGCGCTGCAACCGCATCGCCGCGGCCAACGCAATCATCGCGCCGTTGTCAGTGCAGAGCGCCAGATCCGGGTAATGGACACGCGCGCCACGGCTTCGACACCCTTTGTCGAGTCGGTCACGCAGTTCAAGATTGGCACCCACGCCGCCGGCTACGACGAGTCGGGTCAAGCCCGTGCGCTCCAACGCCGCGATCGACTTCCGGACGAGCACATCGACGATCGCCTCCTGAGTGGCGGCGGCAAGATCAGCGCGAGCCTGATCGCACGTGTTGTCGAGTTTCATCGCGTGCGTTCTCACGGCTGTTTTGAGACCGGCGAACGAGAAGTCGAGCGAGTCGCGTCGCAGCAACGGCCGTGGCAACTTAAAGGAAGCCGCGTCACCGAACGCCGCCAACCTGGCCAGTGCCGGCCCGCCGGGGTAGCCCAGGCCGAGGAGCTTTGCCGACTTGTCGAAGGCCTCGCCGGCCGCGTCGTCGATCGTGTCACCCAGCAACGTGTAGACGCCGACGTCGCGGACCTCGAGAAGTTGGGTATGCCCGCCAGACACCAGCAAGGCGACAAAGGGAAACCGGGGCGCATCGTCCGACAGGAAGGGGGACAACAGGTGACCTTCCAGGTGGTGCACACCCATCGCCGGTTTGCCAAGTGATGCGGCCAATGCCGCGGCCACCCCTGCGCCAACCAAGAGCGCACCTGCCAGTCCAGGGCCCTTGGTGAAGGCGACCACGTCGACCGAACTCAAGCCGACGCCGGAGGTCGCCAGTACTTGGCGCGCAAGTGGCACGACGCGCCGGATGTGATCGCGCGATGCCAGCTCGGGTACGACACCGCCATACGCGGCATGCACCTCAACCTGACTGTGCAGGGCTTGCGAAATCAGTTCGGGCGTCTCAGTGGCGAGATAGCTCACGAGCGCCACGCCGGTTTCGTCGCACGAAGTCTCGATGCCCAGGACATTCATGCGAGAAGTATCCGGCGGACGTAGGCCGGCCAGCCTACGTCCGCCATTGCGCGGCGAACCGCGCAGAAATTGCTACCAGGTACCGTGGGGCAGTTGCTCGTTCCCGCCGCCGCCACCGCCCGACACCCAGGCAAGAACTTTCAGGTCCAGGAGTACGGGGCCCGATGTCTGCTCAGCGGATTTTTCGATGGACTGAACTGCGACGAGAGAAACTTGATCTTGCTGCATGACTGCTCCGGTTGAAAAACGCACGTTGCGATTTCATCGTCGATCAATCAGGAGCGTAACTGTCAGCTCTGACAGTGTGCGGATTCTCACGGATGTGGCAAAGGCGGGCCGCTTATCGAATGAGACCGAGACGCAGGGCCTTGAGCACGGCCTGATGTTTGTTCACACAACCCAGCTTGTGCGCGGCATTGTTGACGTGGAGAGCGGCCGTCCTTTCGCTGATCCCCAGAAGGCTCCCGACTTCCCACGCAGTCTTGCCCTCCATCGTCCAGCGCAACGTTTCCAGCTCACGCGGAGTCAACGACGGCTTGCCCGAATTCGTCAGCGACGGAGCGAGGACTCGCAGTGCCGCGTCCTGCGCGTAAACGGCAAAGAGTTGCAGGTCAGCGACGAGTCGAGTGGCCTCACCTGCGTCATCCGGCAAGGGTTTGTCACGGTCGACACCCAGGACAAAGTGGCGACCTTCAGGCATGTGAAGTGCCATAGCGATGCCATTTCGGTACCCGAACCGCGCCTGCTCTTCCCATTTATGGCCTTGTCCCTGACGAACATAGGTCTCCTGCCCCCAGATGATCGGCATCGAATGCTGCTTGCAATGCTGCATGACCGGATCGCGTCGGCTGTCGTCACGATCCGAAAACGAATCGACATATGCCTTGGGAGTGTTATCGACCGTGATGAACTCTGCTTCGCCGAGAAAATGATCGATCACCAAAGTCACGGCCACTGTCTCGAAGCCAAGGTGCTTCGTGAAGCCGATTAACTCGTCCTTGAACTCCGCACGGGTTCTCGTTGCCAGGACAGAGGTGAAAACACTCTCGAGCATCCCTTTAAACCTCTGACGAAACCGGGAAACAGTTCCAAAGCCGCCTGCCCATCACCCTGGCAACGTTGACAGATGACAGTACGGCATCGGCTTGCCAAACTGAATGATCGATTTGCTCTTGGGAATTTGACATCGACTCGACTACCATGACTCCCGCCTGGATTGTCTGTGCATGGCCTCCCTTATTGTGGCAGGCCAGCCGCGCGCCACAGTTGCACTTGTGCCACTTGGGCACCAGCGTATTGAACTCTGGCACCGATGATTGCCTTTCTAGCGGGCAAACGCTGTGGGGAGACGCCACCGATCGTCAGTCTGCCGGGGTGGCCTGGGACTGGGTCGAGTTGCAACAGGGCGTGGTGGCAATGTCCGATCCGCTGGGACTCGTCACCAACCTCAAGCTGCTCGACGAGAGCGGCGAGGTATTGACGCAAATCCAGGCCGCGGTCCGTTTGCATCAGTTGGTTCATTGCCTGCCTTGGCAAAATGAAGTTCAGCGAGCGATTCACCCCGGCGGATGTTGAAGAACAGTTGTTCTGGCATCGAAGTCCGACGCGCGAAAACTGTCGCAAATATCACGAACTAGTTGCAAACGACGCTGTCGGCGGGAGCTTGTAACGAGTAGGCTCGGCCTCCGATGAAAGAGTACCGACTCCTTGCATGGCCCGAACATTCGGCCGAATTTCACCGTACGGGCCATCGACGGGTGCTGAGCGAAATGTCTTTGCGCTATATGAGCGTCGCGCAGCTGGCCGACGTCAGCGGCTTGAAAAAGAGTGAGGTGCGCACGTTTGTCGGCGTTCTCGACGGTCGTGGTTTGGTCGCCGAACGCGACACGACAGCACCAGACTCTTTCCTGGATTCCATCAGCCCGCTGGGATGGTTGCGTCGCGCCATCAACGTCAATCAGGACCGCCGCTGAAAAAACGAAACCTGAGCAGATCGGCTCAGTGCTTCTCTTTGGCGTGATTGATCGAGTATTTCGGAATCTCGACGGTCACGTCCTGCCTCGCCATGATCGCTTGGCAGGAGAGTCGCGAAGTCGGTGAAAGGCCCCAGGCACGGTCGAGCAGGTCTTCCTCGCCTTCGTCGGGCTCGCCCAGTGAATCGAAGCCCTCACGTACGACGACATGACAGGTGGTGCAGGCACAGCTCATTTCGCAGGCGTGTTCGATGGCCACGCCATGCTGTAGCAATGCTTCGCAGATCGACTCGCCGGGCTGTGCTTCGATGGTCTTGCCCTCAGGGCAATACTCTGCGTGCGGCAGGACCTTGATGACTGGCATGCTCAGACGTCCTCGATGCGGCGGCCGGCCAAAGCGCGCTGGATGCCACGGTTCATCCGCTCCGCAGCGAATGATTCCGTGGCAGCCGCCAGTGCCTTCGACGCGCGCTCGATGACCTGACGATCGACGCCAGCGCGCGCGAGTCGCAACGCTGCAATGGCGTCCTCGATGAGCCGCTGATCGCCAGCGGACAGCAGTCCACCGTCGGCCTCCACCGCGGCCGCAGTCGCCAACAGCAATCGATCGGCGTCGACCATCGACTCACGCAGGCTGCGCGCAGCCATGTCGGTCTCGGCCGCTGCGAAGCCGTCGCGCAGCATGGTCGCGACTGCGTCGTCCGACAGTCCGTAGCTCGGCTTGACGGTGATCGACGCTTCGTGACCCGATGTACGCTCGCGCGCGCTGACGCTGAGCAGCCCATCGGCATCGACGGTGAAGGTGACACGGATCCGGGCGGCGCCAGCGACGAGGGGCGGTATGTCTCCCAGGTCGAAGCGAGCCAGCGAGCGGCAGTCGGCGACGAGCTCACGCTCACCTTGCACGACATGAATGGCCATTGCCGACTGACCGTCCTGGTACGTCGTGAAGTCCTGCGCCTTGGCGGTCGGGATCGGGCTGTTGCGAGGAATGATCCTTTCGACCAGGCCACCCATCGTCTCGAGCCCGAGGGAAAGGGCGATGACGTCAAGGAGCAGCATGTCATCCGCGCCCTGGTTTCCGGCCAACGCGTCGGCTTGGCGTGCTGCACCCAGCGCGACGACGCGGTCGGGATCGAGGTTGGTCAGCGGCTCCCGCCCGAACGCCTCGCCAACAGCGCGCCGCACCAAGGGCATGCGCGTTGCGCCGCCGACCAACACGACGCCGTCGATGGCAGAGCGCGCCACCTTGGCGTCGCGGATGACCTGCCGGACAGCTGCGAGGGTGCGATCGACGAAGGGGGTCGCGATTCTCTCCAGTTCGACGAGCGTGACGGAACTGGCGAGCGTTCGACCGCCGACCTCGCACTCGAATGGCGCCTCCTCGGCATTCGACAGCAACTCCTTGGTGGCTCGCGCTGCCACCAATGCTGCACGGCGATCACGCGGCTCATCAGCGACGACGCCGAGCCGGGCCAAGACGTGCTCGGCGAGCGCCGCATCAACGTCGTCGCCACCGAGTGCGGAATCGCCGCCCGTCGCCACGACCTCGAAGACGCCCTGCGTCAGGCGAAGAATCGAGATGTCGAAGGTGCCGCCGCCGAGGTCGTAGACGGCGTACAAGCCCTCGGAGCCGTTGTCGAGGCCATAAGCGATCGCCGCCGCGGTGGGCTCGCTCAGCAGCCTGAGCACGCGAAGGCCGGCAAGTTCGGCCGCATCTTTCGTCGCCTGGCGCTGGCCGTCATCGAAGTAGGCGGGCACGGTGATGACGGCGCCGAACACGTCGTCGTCGAACGTGTCCTCGGCGCGCTGGCGAAGCGTCGCCAGGATTT
>JBDTCA010000256.1:0-9433 GCA_039923815.1 Caldimonas sp.
CGAACTTGCGCAGCAGCGACCGGCAGGCGTGGTGATAGCCGACGGCGCCGACCACGAGCACGATCTTGGCGTGCAGCCAGGCATTCCCCGGCCCCTTGCCGATGCCGAAACCGAGCCAGAGCCAGAGGCCCAGCGCGATCGCCACGACCATGAGCAGGCCTGAAAAACGGTAGAGCTTCCTGGCCATCATCAGCAGTCGCTCGCGCTCGGCGTGGCTGTCGGCCGGCACGCTCGCCAGGTTGACGAAAATGCGCGGCAGATAGAACAGGCCGGCGAACCAGCTGCTCACGAAAACGATGTGCAACGCCTTGACCCAGAGATACGAAGAAGCCATGCGCGATTATCGACGGCGCCTTCCGGCCAGCGCCCGGCAATGCTGCAGTCACCCTCCTAGAATCGCGCCGTGCTGACCCCTCCGCCCTACCCTTCGAGCCGGCCACGGCGCCTGCGACGCGACACCTGGAGCCGCGATCTCGTGCGCGAGACGCGCGTTCATCCGAGCGACCTGATCCTGCCGGTGTTCGTGCTCGACGGCACCGGCAAGACAGAAACCATCGCCTCCATGCCTGGCGTGCAGCGCCTCTCGCTCGACCGGCTCTATCCAGTGGCCGATGAGTGCGTCGCCCTCGGCATCCCGGTGCTGGCCCTGTTCCCGGTGATCGAGCCTTCGCTGAAGAGCGAAGACGGTCGCGAGGCGATGAATCCCGACGGCTTGGTACCGACCGTCGTGCGCGAGCTGAAGAAGCGCTTCCCAGGCCTCGGCATCATGATCGACGTCGCCCTCGATCCGTTCACCACGCATGGCCAGGACGGCTTGCTCGACGACACCGGCTACATCGTCAACGACGCCACCGTGGCGGTGCTGGCGCAGCAGGCGATGGTGCAGTCGGACGCGGGCGTCGACATCGTCGCGCCGAGCGACATGATGGACGGCCGCATCGGCGCGATCCGCGACGCGCTCGAGAGCGCCGGCCACATCCACACGCGGATCATGGCCTACAGCGCCAAGTACGCGAGCGCCTTCTACGGACCGTTCCGGGACGCCGTCGGCTCGGCCGGCAACCTCGGCAAGAGCAACAAGAAGGTCTACCAGATGGACCCGGGCAACAGCGACGAAGCGCTGCGAGAAGTCGCGCTCGACATCGCCGAGGGCGCCGACATGGTCATGGTCAAGCCCGGCATGCCTTACCTCGATATCGTGCGCCGTGTGAAAGACGAGTTCCGCGTGCCGACCTTCGCCTATCAGGTCAGCGGCGAATACGCGATGCTGAAGGCGGCCGCGCTGAACGGCTGGCTCGACGGCGACGCGGTGATGATGGAAAGCCTGCTCGCCTTCAAGCGTGCCGGCGCCGATGGCGTCCTCACCTACTTCGCGCTCGAAGCTGCGCGCCTGCTGCACGCACCACGCTGAGCCGGGCATGCCGCAACCGGTGCGCGTGTTCCACATCGTCGGCGACCAGTTCACCGAGCTGGCCGAGCAGCCGGAGCAGATCCCGAAAGACGGCTATCTCTGGATCGCGACGACACGAACCGAGTTCGAGGCGTCGCTGGTCGAAGTGCAGGGCTTCCTGCAGCGCTGGACCGGCGCCCAGTTGTTCGAGCTCCACGTCCTCGACCTGCTGAACCGGCAACTGCCGTCCGCCTTCGACTACACCTCGGCCTACGACCTGCTCGTGTTCAGGCGGCTCGCCGCCGGCGTGGTCGACAAGAGCGAAGAAGAAATCGGCAAGGCGGCGCCGCCGCCCAGGCGCACCGCCATCGAGATGATCGATACCAGCGCCGTCGGCTTCGCCATCTTCGATCGCGTGCTGCTCACCGTCCACCCGACCGACTGCCAGGTCCGCGAGTTCTTTGCCCTGCGACTGAAGACACAGACGGCCGGCTTCGAAGGCCGCGCCAGTGCCCGCATGCCGACCAGCCCGGCCGATCTCATGCTTCGCATGGTGAACTACATGGTCGACAGCTTCCTGGAGCTGCGCCGCCAGCTCGGCAAGCGTCTCGACGACCAGCAGCAGCAGCTTTTCGACGGCAAGGGCCTGGCTGGCGGCTGGCACCAGCTGCTCGATTCGCGCAACGCCCTGCATCTGCTCGAAGACACCTGCGAAGACCAGCGTGCCGCGATCGTGGAGTGGATCGATGCGCTCGAGGAATGGCCGGCCGAAAAGGACGCCGCGCTGCGGCGCGAGCGCGAGCAGTTGCGCGTGCGCTCGCGCGACGTGCTGGAGCACATCGAGCGCGTGCTCTCGCACGTGCGCCGGCTCGAGTCGTCGTCGGAAACGGCGGTGCAGATGCACTTCTCGGAGCAGAGCAACCGCACCAACAACATCATGCGGGCGCTGACGGTGCTGACCGCCATCTTCCTGCCGCTCAACCTCGTCACCGGCTTCTTCGGCATGAACTTCGAGGGTCTGCCCCTCATCCACAGCGCCCGTGGCTTCTGGGTGATCTTCCTGCTCATGCTCACGCTCGGCGTCGGCATGAGCATCTTCTTCTGGCGCAAGCGATACCTGCGTTAGTGGATTCCTCCGCCCGCTTTGCTTTCAGCCGCACCCAGTTCGCGCTGCTCGCCATCCTTACCGTGGCCTGGGGCCTGAACTGGCCCGTGATGAAGGTCGGCGTCACCGGCTTCCCACCGCTCGCCTTTCGAGCGCTGTCGATGTGGTTCGGGTTGCCGGTGCTGTGGGCGGTGCTGCGGGTCCAGAAGGTGCCGTTCCGGATCGCCCGGACCGACTGGCGCGAGCTGGCATCGCTTTCGCTCACC
This sequence comes from Caldimonas sp., assembly GCA_039923815.1. Taxonomy (GTDB): domain Bacteria; phylum Pseudomonadota; class Gammaproteobacteria; order Burkholderiales; family Burkholderiaceae_C; genus Schlegelella_A. Next base: position 2,762 of record JBDTCA010000256.1, read on the forward strand.
AACATGATCGTCTGGCACATCGTCGCCATCCTCGCCGTGCAGGCGTTGTCGTCGGGCCGCGCCGCGATCCTCGGCTACACGATGCCCATCTTCTCGGCGATCTGGGGCGCTGCAGTGTTCGGCGATCGTCTGAAGGCGCGCCACCTCGCCGGTGTTCTGGCGGCCGCGGTCGGCGTCTCGCTGCTGCTCTGGCACGAGTTCGACAACCTTGCCGGCCGGCCGGTCGCGGCCATCGGCATGCTCTTCGCGGCCGCGGTCTGGGCCCTCGGCACCCAGCAGATGCGGCGCACCCGCATTACCGCGCCGACGCTGGCGATCGTGTTCTGGATGACGCTGCTCACCGCACTCGTGATGACCGCCGCGACGGTGGTCTTCGAGCGCGATCGCTGGGCCATGCCGGCGACCGCGACGGCCTGGGCGATCGCCTACAACGCCGTACTCATCTTCGGCTTCGCGCAGCCGATCTGGCTCATCCTCGCGCGCACCCTGCCGCCGATCGCCTCGAGCATGTCGGTGATGCTCATCCCCGTGCTCGGTACCGTCACCGGCGCCTGGTGGCTCAAGGAACAGCTGCACTGGCAGGACGGTGCCGCGATCGTGCTGGTGCTGGTGGCGATCGCCTCGGTGATGTGGCCGGCGCGCCGGCGCTCGGGCCCGATCGAACCGAACGTGTAGCCCGGCGCTTTGGTAGGCTCTTGCGGGCTCATCGCTTGCCGGACACCCAGATGATGATGATCACCACCCGCCGCGCGACGCTGGCTTTTCTTTCCCTGGCCGCCATGCTCGGTGGCTGCGCCGCTCCGCTCGCGCCATCGGATTTCGGGAACGGCGCTCCGCAGATGCGGCCCGAACTGTTTTTCGCCGGCACGACCCGTTCGCGCGGTGTCATGTCGAATGGCTCGGGCGCGCCGACCCGGCGCTTTCGCGTCGAGGGACTCGGTACGGCTCTGCCCGACGGATCGTTTCGACTCGATCAAACCGTCGTGTTCGAGGGCAAGGCGCCAGAAAAGCGCACGTGGTCGATGCAGCGCCTCGATGCGCACCGCTACACGGCCACCTTGACCGATGCCTCCGGGACGGTAAACGCCGAGGCCTACGGCAACGTGTTTCACCTGCGCTACCCGATGAAGACGCCGTTGGGCGGCGAGATGGAACAGTGGCTCTACCTGCAACCCGATGGTCGAACCGTGATGAACGAAGCCACCGTGCGCGTCTTCGGCATCGTCGCGGCTCATCTTTCAGAACAGATCGTCCGCGACGATCGATAGCGCCGTGCGCACCGTCTCCGCGGATCAGGATCCTCTCGCGTAGGGATCGGCGAAACCCAGCGCTGCGAGCACCGCGCTCTCTCGGCCTTCCATCCGGCTCGCGTCGGCTTCGGCTTCGTGGTCGAAGCCCTGGGCGTGCAGCGTTCCATGCACCAGCAGGTGCGCGTAGTGCGCCTCGATCGAGACGCCCTGTTCCTCGGCCTCTCGCTCGACCACCGGCGCACAGACAACGAGGTCGGCCTCGATCTCCGGCTCCGTTGCATAGGGGAAGGTCAACACGTTGGTGGCGTGATCCTGGCCACGCCATTCGAGGTTCAGTGCCAGGCCTTCTTCGGCGTCGACGACGCGCACCGTGATGCGGGCGGGCGCATCGAGCGCGGCACGGATCCAGCGCGCCACCTTCGAGCGAACGATCACGCCGCGATGGCGACCGTCGACGAACTGCAGCGAGAGAGCCAGCGCCGGCCGGGTCGCGATGCGCGCCATGCCCGACCCTCGCCGTCAGCGATCCGGACCGGCCGCGTCGTACGCTTCGACGATGCGTGCGACCAGCGGGTGGCGAACGACGTCGGCCGAGGTGAAGCGCGTTGTCGCGATGCCCTTGACGCTGGCCAGCACGCGTTCGGCGTCGACGAGGCCCGAGACCGTCCCCTTCGGCAGGTCGATCTGGCTGGTGTCGCCGGTGACGACGGCCTTGGCGCCGAAACCGATCCGCGTCAGGAACATCTTCATCTGCTCGGTGGTCGTGTTCTGGGCCTCGTCGAGGATGACGAAGGCGTGATTGAGCGTGCGGCCGCGCATGAAGGCGAGCGGCGCCACTTCGAGCGTGCCCTTCTCGAACGCCTTGCCGACACGATCGACGCCCATGAGTTCGTAGAGCGCGTCGTAGAGCGGGCGCAGATAGGGGTCGACCTTCTGCGCCAGGTCGCCGGGCAGAAAGCCGAGACGCTCGCCAGCCTCGACCGCCGGCCGCGTCAGGATCACGCGCTGAACCGTGTTGCGCTCGAGTGCGTCGACGGCGCAGGCCACGGCGAGGTAGGTCTTGCCGGTGCCGGCCGGGCCGATGCCGAAGGTGATGTCGTGGTTGAGGATGTGCCTGAGGTACGCGATCTGGTTCGGCGTGCGCCCGGCGAGGTCGGCGCGGCGCGTGCGCAGGCGCAGATCGTCGGCGGCGGGTGCGGCCTCGGCGGCGAGGGCGACACCGGCGGCAACGCCGCTGTCTCTGTCCATGTCGATGTCGGTGACGGCGCCGACAGCGGTCGACGACGGATCATTCAAGACTTGGTGGATCGCCAGCTCCAGTTCCTCGCCACCGATCGACCGCGCTGCCCGTTCGTAGAGATGCTTCAGCAGACCGACGGCGCGCTCGGCGTGGCTGCGGGTGCCCTCGACGCGAAACGATTCGTTGCGGCGCCGGATCCTGACGTCGAGGGCCGCGGCGATGGTGCGCAGGTTCTCGTCGAGGCTGCCGGCCAGATTGGCCAGGCGGGTGTTGTCGTGCGGGATGAAGGCGTGGTGGAGGATCACCGCGGCATTGTCGTCAAACGCCCGGACCCTGCGGTTCGCTCGGGACGACGGCGACGGGCACTCGATAATCGACCGCATGATCGGACGCCTCACTGGAACCCTCGCCGCGAAGACGCCGCCGCAGGTGCTGCTCGACGTGGGCGGCCTCGGCTACGAGGTCGACGTGCCGATGTCGAGCTTCTACAACCTGCCGGCGCTGGGCGAGAAGGTCACGTTGCTGACCCACTTCGTCGTCCGCGAAGACGCCCAGGTGCTGTTCGGCTTTCTCACCCACGAGGAGCGGGCGACCTTCCGGCTGCTCGTCAAGATCGCCGGCGTCGGCCCGCGCATGGCGTTGTCGATCCTGTCGGGCCTGTCGGTCGACGAGCTCGCGCGCGCCGTCGGCCTTCAGGAAAGCGGGCGGCTCATCAAGGTGCCGGGAATCGGCAAGAAGACGGCCGAGCGGCTGCTGCTGGAGCTCAAGGGCAAGCTGGGCGATGCCGTCTCGGCGCCGGCCAGCGTCGCCTCGAGCGCCCAGGCCGACATCCTGCAGGCGCTGATCGCGCTCGGCTACAGCGACCGCGAGGCGACCGCGACGCTGAAGACGCTGCCGGCCGACATCGAGGTCTCGGCCGGCATCAAGCACGCGCTCAGGGCGCTGGCCCGGTAGGCACGACGCTCGCATGTCGATGCACTTCCCGATGTGCAAGCTCTCGACGCGGCCTGAGCGAGAGCCGGTGCGCCACGCGTTGACGTCGACCCGCTGGCGTCCGCGGTCCCCTCGAGCAGGAACCACGTCATGACCCAGCATCCTCTTTCCCGCGGTTTCGCTCTCTTGGCGACGCTTCTCGCATCCGCCGCGGCGTGGGCCCACGTCACGCTGGCGCCAGGCGGGGCCGCGGCCGGCAGCACCTATGACGCAGCCTTCCGGGTCGGGCACGCCTGCAAGGACGCGAAGTCCACCACCGGCATCACCGTCAGGGTGCCGGCCGGCTTCGCAGTCGAGACGGCCCAGGCTCGCCCCGGCTGGTCGCTGACCACCGGCGCCGGCACCGTCGCCTGGCGTGCGAATACGCCGCAGAACGCCGTGCCGGACGGCGAGCGCGCGGAGTTCATCGTGCGCGGCAAGCTCACCGACCGCACCGGCCCCTTGTGGTTCAAGGTCCGGCAGAGCTGCGATGTCGGCACCGTCGACTGGGCCGAGGTGCCGGCGACCGCGGCTGCGAAGCCTGCGTTTCCCGCCGTGAGACTGGAGGTGCTGGGCGCCGGCGTCGCACCGGTCGACGTCACCGGTGGTTGGTTGCGGACAGCCGTGCGGGGTCAGAGCGGCACCGGCGCCTTCATGAAGCTGAATGCGCCTTCCGGATTGCGGCTCGTCGGTGTCTCGACGCCCGTCGCCGGCATCGCTGAAATCCACCAGATGAAGATGGAGGGCGACGTGATGCGGATGCGCGAAGTGGCGGGCGGGCTGGAGCTGCCGCCTCGGCAGACCGTCGAGCTCGAACCGAGCGGCCTTCACATCATGCTCATGGGCCTGAAGCAGCCGCTGGCCGTCGGCGAGACAGCCTCGATGCGACTCGACTTCGTCGATGCGCAGGGCAGGAAGAGCGTGGCGAACGTCCGGCTGCCGGTGCTGGCCGGGCCGCCCGACAGCAGCACGGCGGGCGCCCATCGGCACTGATTCCTCAACTCCGGCCACTGCCATTCGATAATCGCGGCATGTCGATACAGACCGACGATTTCGGCGCGGGCAGCGCCCCCGCAGCCACCGCGGTTCGCGTCGTCAGCGGCGCCGCCAGCTCGCCCAACGAGGAGGCGATCGAGCGCGCGCTCCGGCCCAAGGGCCTCGCCGAATACGTCGGCCAGGCCAAGGCGCGCGAGCAGCTCGAGATCTTCATTGGCGCGGCCCGCATGCGCGGCGAGGCGATGGACCACGTGCTGCTGTTCGGCCCGCCGGGCCTCGGCAAGACCACGCTCAGCCACATCATCGCCAACGAGCTCGGCGTCAACCTGCGCTCGACCTCGGGGCCCGTCCTCGAAAAGCCCAAGGACCTGGCCGCCATCCTCACCAACCTCGAGAAAAACGACGTCCTCTTCATCGACGAGATTCATCGGCTGTCGCCGGTCGTCGAGGAGATCCTCTATCCGGCGCTAGAGGACTACCAGATCGACATCATGATCGGCGACGGCCCCGCCGCGCGCTCGATCAAGCTCGAGCTGCAGCCGTTCACGCTGATCGGCGCCACCACCCGCGCCGGCATGCTCACCAACCCGCTGCGCGACCGCTTCGGCATCGTCGCCCGGCTCGAGTTCTACACCGCCGAGGAGCTGGCAAAGATCGTCCGCCGCTCGGCTGGCCTGCTGAAGGTGCCGCTCGACGACGAGGGGGGCTTCGAGATCGCGCGTCGCTCTCGCGGCACACCACGGGTCGCCAACCGGCTGCTGCGGCGCGTGCGCGACTTCGCCGACATGAAGGGCGACGGCCAGATCACCAAGCCGATCGCCGACCGCGCGCTGGCCATGCTCGACGTCGACCTGCATGGCCTCGACGTCATGGACAGGAAGCTCCTCGAGGCGGTGATCCACCGCTTCGACGGCGGCCCGGTCGGGCTCGACAACGTCGCTGCGGCCATCGGCGAGGAGCGCGACACCATCGAGGACGTGATCGAGCCCTTCCTGATCCAGCAGGGCTTCCTGCAGCGCACGCCGCGCGGCCGCGTCGCGACGCTGGCGGCCTACAGGCACCTCGGCGTCGTGCCGCCGCAAGGCGGCGGCGCCGGCCTTTTCTAGATCAGGTCTTCGCTCGCCAGACGGCCATAGTGCGCGGCCGACCGGGCATTGCATTTCCTGGCGACGGCGGCAACCTTCTTGATCTGCTCTTCGTCCGGCGAGAAGACGACCAGCCAGCCGGCGCCTGCGCTGGCCAGCGTCAGGTAGCGGCGCATCAACACGATCTCGTAGCCGAAGCCGGCGGCGCCACTGGCGTTTCGCATCATGTCGGTGAGGTCGGGAAACAACTCGCTCGAGGTGAGGCCAAGGACGTCGGCTTCCTCGAAGCCATCGTCCAGCAGCGCTTTCTTGGCGTCGGCGGCGGCCGCGTCGCTCTCGAAGGCCAGGACCGCGTGGCCCACGGGGTTGAGCGCCCCCAGCGTTCGCATCTCGTCCAGCTCGCCTTTGGTGATCCGCTTGCTCATTGCCCCGCATCCTTGGTATCTGAATGGGCGGAAGTGTAATTTGCGCGTCGTTTCAGCCACGCCATCAGCTCGCCGACGAAACCACGCCGGAAGGCGACGACGCAGACCACGAAGATGACGCCGATGATCACCGTGACGTAGGAGCCGGCGCGGTCGGCGAGGTAGTCCTGCAGCCCGATGATGGTGAAGGCGCCGATCACGGGCCCGGCGAAGGTGCCGAGGCCACCGAGCAACGACATGAGGATGACCTCGCCCGAGAGCGACCAGTGCGCATCCGACAAGGTCGCGAAACCGAGCACCAGCGTCTTCAGGGCGCCGCCGACGCCGGCCAGCGTGGCCGAAAGCACGAAGGCAAGCAGCTTGTAGCGATCGACGTCGTAGCCGAGCGAGATCGCCCGCGGCTCGTTCTCGCGGATCGCCTTCAGTACCTGCCCGAAGGGTGAGTTCACGATCCGCATGATGAACAGGAAGACGGCGACGAAGACGGCCGCGACCATGTAGTACATCGCGAGGTCGTTGCTGCCCGGAAAGATCCCGAACAGCGAGCCGCGTGGGACGCCCTGGAGGCCGTCCTCGCCGTGGGTGAACGGCGCCTGCAGCCAGACGAAGTAGATCATCTGGGCCATGGCCAGCGTGATCATCGCGAAGTAGATGCCCTGGCGCCGGATGGCAATCAGCCCGATGCCGAGGCCGAGCAGCCCGGC